>NZ_RZOF01000342.1:0-6692 GCF_003998955.1 Mesorhizobium sp. M4B.F.Ca.ET.017.02.2.1
GTCGGCAAGCCGAAGATCGTCGCCGTCGTGGCCGTCATGCGAAAGCTGCTGACCATTCTCAACGCCATCATCCGCGACCAAAAACCATGGCAAACAGCTTGACAGCCAAGACAGTCGCTCTCCCCGTTAACGGGGAGAAGAGGGCTGGCCGTGACGCCGGCGCGTTTCCTGCAACGCTGGCGATGAGCGAAACCGGAGGCGACAGCGCCCTTCTCCCCGTTCACGGGGAGAAGATGGCGGCAGCCAGATGAGGGGCGGCGCAGACGCCAAAGAATGTCCAATCAGGGTCGAAGCGACCGCCCTAAAGCCCCTCTGCCCAAGCCTTCACCCTCTCCGCCATCGTCCCCAGATGATCCGCGGTCGAAAAACCCGAGATCGCCTTGCGCGGCTTCAGATCGTGGTCACCATCCTCCAGCCAGATCATCTCGATTGCGTCGGAGAGACCGTAGGTCGCCACCTCGTCCTTTGTGCCCAACTCGTCGCGCGTGCCCTGGAACATCAGCGTCGGGGTCTTGAGGCCGAGGAGATGTTTTGTCCTCAGCTGCTCGGGCTTGGCTGGCGGATGGAACGGATAGCCGAGGCAGACCAGCCCGGCGCTGTCGCCTTTTTCAAACATCTCGTCGGCGACCATGGAGGCGACGCGCCCGCCCATCGACTTGCCGCCGATGATCAGCTTGCCGGTCACGCCCTTGGCGCGCAGGTCGGCGATCGCCTTGATGTATTCAGGATTCACCGTCTCGGCGCGCGGCGGTGGCTTGCGATGGCCGTAGCGGCGGGCGGCCATGTAGTGGAACTCGAAGCGCGCGACCTGGAAGCCGGCCGCTGCGAGCGCCTTGGCGGTGGCGGCCATCGAGGGCGAATCCATCGACGCGCCCGCGCCGTGAGCGAGCAGGATGGTGACGGGAGCGGTGTCGAAGCCGTCGAAGAGGAAGTGGGTCATGGGGCTGTGCTCGGCGCGACGGCGAAGCTGCTGATCTCCCCCCTTGTGGGGGAGATGGCCGGCAGGCCAGAGGGGGGCGCGAAGGAACGCCGACTTCGACTCTTACAAATCGAAAGTCTTAGAGGTCGACGCCGCGAGCCGTTGAGAGGCTGGCGGGACAGCGCCCCCCTCTGTCCTGTCGGACATCTCCCCCACAAGGGGGGAGATTGGCTGTCGCGACGGCCTTCGCCAATCATTGTCACCCCGCTGTCCGCGCCATATGCAGATCCACGAACTGTATGCCCTTCTGCGCCAGCCTCGCCCATTCGGAGTCGGTATCCAATTCCAGATAGCGCGCCCAAAGCCGGCGGGCTTCGGGAAAATTCCCCGCGTCGAACTCCAACCGCGCCAAATTGAACACCGGGTCGGCATAAGCCTTGTCGAGCGTGATCGCCTTCTGAAGATGGCGGCGGGCCGAGGCCACCTTGCCCTCGTCGCTCATCAGGCCGGCGAGGTTGAACCAGGCTTCGACGAAGCCGGGATCGAGCTTGATCGCCCGCGCATAGTCGTGCGCGGCTTCCGCCACGCGGCTGGCGCCGCGCAGGCAGTTGGCGCGATTGAAGGCGGCGATGGCATCGCTGGGGTCGATCGCCAGGCAGCGCTGGTAGAGTGTGGCCGCGTCATCATGGCGCTCCTCCTCTTCCGCGGTCTCCGCCTCGGCGAAGAGTTCCTCCAGGGTATCGTCTTCAGGACTGCCCAGATCGAACAGCAGTTGGCCGTCGAGTTCGCTCATACCCTCGTCGAGATAGATCGCATCCGGACGACCATGCTGCGACCCGACATTGAGGGACTTGGCGGTGAGCGAGGCGACCGGGCCGGAGCGGTGGACGGAGCGCGCGATGGCTCCCCAGGTCGCGCCGCTGGCGATCAGCCCTGCATATTTGCGGGCCAGGATCAGATCGCGGAAGGAATAGGGCTCGCCGTCGTGCTCGAAGGCGTCGAACAGCGACAGCATGTCGAGATCGTCGCCGGCAAGCCGCGACTGGTCGATGAGCGACTGCCTGGACAGCGACGAGGCTTCCGGCGCCTTCATCAGGCCGAGCAGGCGCAGGAACCCGTTCTCGCTGATCAGCGCGCGGCCGGCTTCGCGCTCCGCATTCGTTCGGCGCACGATCTCGGCATCGCCTGTCCTGCCCGTCGCGGCTTTTGCCAGCAGCGTGCGGCCAAAGACGACATGCGTCGTGCGCCGCGTGACGCCGCGCCTCAGCTCGGCATGGCGGCGCTCGACCTCGCGCGCGGCGAGCCGGAGCGGAAAGGCGGCCAGCGCGCCGACGGCGCCGAAGACGGCGCCGGGAACGATGACTGGCCCTGCCGTCACTTCTTGCTCTTGCCGACGGCCTTCAACAGGTTCGCCTTCAGCGGGTTTTCAGGCGCACCGCCGGCGGCGGCCTTTTTGGCAGCGGGTTTTGCCGGCGCCTCCTCGGCCTTGCTCTTCGACTTGGCCGGCGGCTTGGCGGACTGCGACAGGCTGGCCTTCAGCGCATCCATCAGGTTGATGACGTTGCCGCGCTCGGGCGCGGCCGCGATGATCGGCTTGTGGCCCTTCAGCTTCTCGCGGATCATCGCCATCAGCGCCACCTCGTAGCGATCCTCGTATTTCTTCGGATCGAAGGTGGTTTCCTTCTGCTTGATCAGCGCCTCGGCCAGCTGCAGCATTTCGGGGTCCGGCTTGCCGGCCGGGATGTTGCCGAAATATTCAGCCGTGCCGCGCACTTCGTTCGGGTTCCTCAAGGTACAGACGAACATGCCGTTCTCGCGCGCGCCGATCGTCACCACGCGCTCGCGGCTGGACAGCACCAGGCGCGCGATCGCCAGCTTGCCGGATTGGCGCATCGCCTCGCGCAGCACGGCGAAGGTCTCCTCGGCCATGGCTCCGTCGGGGGCCAGGTAATAGGGCGAGTCCTGGTAGATGACGTCGACCTCGCCTTCGTCGACGAAGGCCTCGATGTTCATCGTGTGGTTGGATTCGATCCTGACCGCATCGAGGTCGGCATCATCGATGATGATGTATTGCTTGTCCTCGTATTCGTAACCCTTGACCAGATCCGAGCGCTCGACCAGCCCTAGCTCGGGATCGACCGGCTTCATGTTGATGCGGTTGTGGGTCTTCTTATGCAGCTGGTTGAACGCAATGCGTTCGCTCGCGCTGGTGGCCGGATAGAGCCGGACCGGACAGCTGACGAGGCTGAGCTTGAGGTAACCTTTCCAACTTGCCCTGGGCGCCATGATGAACTCCTACGCGGCCATGCACTGACTTTATCTTGGAGCATGGTCTTGTCCAAAAACCGGTTCCCACTTTTTGGGACCATGCTCGTTGCAGCGCTCCCGCTCAAGGACGGTTGGCGCTGTGGAAATCCTACACCGACCCCTCACGATAACGGCAAATCCCTAGCGAAGTGTTTTTCGGGGCTGGGGGGAGGATAATTCAAATTGTAGGAAGCGTCGATGGAGATGGAACTGAGCGGGGGCGCGAAGGAACGCGACGCTCGTCGCCTATCCCGCCTTGTCCATCACCGGCAAATCCCTCGCCGCCTCGTCGATCTCCGCCCAGGGATCGCCCGACGTCTCCAAGAGCCCCGGCAGCGAGGCGTAGTTGAGGTCCTCCGGCGCGTCGATCGTCTCGAGATCCGCCCAGCTTACCGGGGTCGAGGCCGGCAGGTTGGTGCGGGCGCGCAGCGAATAAGGCGCAGCGGAGGTGTGGCCGCGGGCGTTGCGGTGGAAGTCGATGAAGATGCGGCGCTTGCGGTTTTCCTTGCCCATGGTGGTGGTGAAGGTGTCGGGCGCGCTTGCCGCCAGATAAGTCGAGATGGCGCTCGAGGCCTGGTGCAGCTTCTTCCAGTTCTGCTTTCTGGTCACCGGCACGGTGATGTGGATGCCCTTGCCGCCCGAGGTTTTGGCGAACGGCACCAGCCCCAGCGCCTCAAGGCCGCCCTTGATGTGCACGGCCGCCTCCACCACCTCGCGCCAGGTGATCCCCTCGCCCGGATCGAGGTCGAAAACGATCTGGTCGGGCTTGTCGAGGCTGGTGCGATGCGTGCCCCAGGTGTGGAACTCCACCACGCCGAACTGGGCCAGCGCCAGATAGCCCTTTGCCCCTTCGACCGAAAGATAGGACTTGGTCTCGCCTTCGGAGTTGGTGGCCCCGAAGGTGACGACCGAGGGCGGCATGCCGGTGAAGGCATGGCGCTGGAAGAAGCAGTCCTGCGGCTTTCCGGTCGGGCAGCGCACCAGCGACACCGGGCGGCCGATGATGTGCGGCAGCATGAAATCGCCGACCAGCGCGTAGTAGACGGCAATGTCGAGCTTGGTCGGCCCGGTCTTGCCGAACAGCCGGCGCTCCGGATTGGTGACCCAGATGGTGGCGAGGTCGGATTCGGCGATCAGCCGCTTGCGCTTGACCGGCGCCGGCGTCGTCAGTCCGCCGACATCGCGCAATCCGCGAAAGACGCCGTGGCGGATCGCATTGTCGGCGGTGCGGTTGGAATAGCGGATGCGGGCCGACAGCAGCGGCTTCACCCAATGCATCTCGCGCATGATCTCGCGCGGCGCCCCCTCGGGCGGCGTGGCGCCGGCGGTCAGCCGTTCCAGCCGGGCAAGCAGGTCGGTCGCCATGTCGCGGTCGAAGCCGGTGCCGACCTTGCCGCGATAGTGCAATTCGCCGTTTTCGAACTCGGCCATTCCCAGCGCCGCCAGACCTTCCGCCCGGTCGGACACGGTATAGCCGGCGATGACGAAATCATCCGTCTTTTGCGCCTTCACCTTGGTCCAGCTCTTGGTGCGGCCACTCTGGTAGATGGCGTCGGCGCGCTTGGAGACGACGCCTTCCAGCCCAAGGTCCGAGGCCTGTTCGTAGAGACCCTGCCCGTCGCCCTCGACATGGTCGCTGAACTGGATGGCGGCGTTGGCGGCCTGGCCGGCGAGCAGTTCGGCAAGCAGCGCCTTACGCTTCCGCAGCGGCGCCTTGCGCAGGTCCCAGCCGTCGAGGTGGAGGAGGTCGAAGGCGTAGAAATGCAATTTGCTGCCGGCGCCGGCCGAGAGCGCGTCCTGCAGCAGCGCGAAACGGGAAATGCCCTTCTCGTCGAGAACCATGATCTCGCCGTCGATGATTGCCTGGCTGACCGGCAGCCTGGCGAAGGCCTGTGGCAGGTCGCCATAGCGCTTCGTCCAGTCGATGCCGCCGCGGGTGATCAGCCTGACCTCGCCATCCACGACATGGGCCATGGTGCGGTAACCGTCGAACTTGATTTCGTGCAGCCAGTGCTCGCTGGTGTTTTCCGCCGGCCCCTCGCCGCCAGGCGGCTTCGGCACCTGGGTGGCGAGCTGCGGCTCGATGCGGGAAGGCGGTGCGGCCTTGACGGCGCCGGGCAGCGCGCCGGGCTTCAGCGAGCCGGCTTTCGGCGGCAGACGCTCGGCCTTCCTCGGCGGCGCCGCCAGTTCCTCGATGCGGCGGCCGGACTTCACGCTTTCCGGCCGCGCTTCGAGGATGTCGAGCTTGGTATCGGAGGCGAGGTCGCGCTCCTTGAACAAGAGCCAGTTCTTCTTCGCTTCGTCCTCGCCGGGCTTTGGCTTCAGCCTGGTCAGCATCCAGCCGCCGTTCAGCTTCTCGCCGGCCAGGCGGAACTTGAAGGCGCCGGTGCGAAGCGACTTCTCGACATCCTCCATCGGCGCCCAGGTGCCGGTGTCCCAGACGATCATCGGCCCGCCGCCATATTCGCCCTCGGGGATGACGCCCTCGAAGTCGATGTATTCGAGCGGATGGTCCTCGGTCTCGACGGCGAGGCGCTTGTCGGCCGGGTTGAGCGAGGGCCCGCGCGGCACCGCCCAGCTCTTCAGCACGCCACCGACCTCGAGGCGCAGATCGTAATGGTCGGCGGTGGCGTGGTGCTTGTGGACGACGAAGCGGTTGCCCGCATCGAAGACAACCCCACCCACCGGCTCCGGCGTGCGGCTGAATTCGCGCTTGGCGCGGTAGGGTTTGAGGTTGGAGGGCATCAGCAACCAGCGCCCGCCAAAGGCAAAAGCCGAGCTCCTTCGCGCCCCCCTCTGGCCTGCCGGCCATCTCCCCCACTTGGGGGGAGATCAGACGTCGCGCCGGCTTTCGCCAATCGCCAACGTTGAACAATGATGGCCGGCGCCGGAACAGCCAATCTCCCCCCTTGAGGGGGAGATGGCCGGCAGGCCAGAGGGGGGTGCTGTCCCGCCAGCCTTGCCATGATCATCCGTGAAAACTCAATCGTCGGCGGCCGGCGTGAGCTCGAGCTCAGCCGGGGTCAGCCCTTGCCTGAGCTGGCTCAGCCGGAACTCATCGACCCAATAGGCCTCGCCGTCGACCAGCACGCGCGCGCTGTATGTGCCACCGGAGAAGCTTTGCGCGGTGACATAGACCTTGTGGCGGTCGAGCGCCTTCTTCACCGCGGCGCGGCGGGAGTTTTCTCTGGCGACGGAACTGGCCATGGGCTCACACATCTATGCAGCCTAGGAGCGGCGGCTGGCTATAAGGATGGCGGAGAGCGGCGGGGGAGTCAATT
This sequence comes from Mesorhizobium sp. M4B.F.Ca.ET.017.02.2.1, assembly GCF_003998955.1. Taxonomy (NCBI): domain Bacteria; kingdom Pseudomonadati; phylum Pseudomonadota; class Alphaproteobacteria; order Hyphomicrobiales; family Phyllobacteriaceae; genus Mesorhizobium; species Mesorhizobium sp. M4B.F.Ca.ET.017.02.2.1. The sequence goes on from NZ_RZOF01000342.1 coordinate 6,508, forward strand.
TGGCGGGTGCGATGAGGCGCTGATCTCCCCCCTCGAGGGGGAGATGGCCGGCAGGCCAGAGGGGGTCGTCTAACATAGATCTCCCCCCTGTCTTCGTCGCACAGAGGCGTCGGCGCTTCACGCGCGGCGACCCCCTCTGTCGCCTTCGGCGACATCTCCCCCAAGGGGGGAGATTGGCTGTGGCC
>NZ_RZOF01000343.1:0-6663 GCF_003998955.1 Mesorhizobium sp. M4B.F.Ca.ET.017.02.2.1
GCTCAACGATTTTGGCATCAATTCGGGCAGCGACCTGCTGACCGTCAAGACCAAGCACCTCAACCAGCGGGCGGCGAAGCTGGAAGAAGCGGCCCTGCCGGCGCACCGCGAGCGTTCGGCAGGCGCCATCAGGCTCGCCAACAGCGGCACCCACGCCAAGGTCTTGATCACGCTCGACGACGCGGCAGTGGAAACACCTGACGGCACGCTGCTGTTCCGGACCGGAAAGCGTCACATCTGCCAGGGCGACCGCATCGTGCTGCTCGGCCGCAACGGGGTCGGCAAGTCGCGCTTCGTCACCCTGCTCCGCAACGCCGTCGCCGAGCCGGAAAGCGTGCGGAATGTGAAGGTGACGCCGTCGACGGTGCTCGGCTACAGCGATCAGGCTCTGTCGGGCATGAGCGGCGACGACACGCCGCTGGCGATGGTGACGCGCAGATTCGACATTGGCGAACAGCGCGCCCGCTCGCTGCTCGCCGGCGCCGGCGTAGGCATCGACATGCAGGGGCGCCGGATCGGGCTCTTGTCGGGCGGTCAGAAGGCCCGGCTGGTGATGCTGGCGCTCAGGCTCGCCAATCCCAATTTCTACCTGCTCGACGAGCCGACCAACCATCTCGACATCGACGGCCAGGAAGCGCTGGAGGCGGAACTGCTGGCGCATCAGGCGAGCTGCGTTCTCGCCTCGCACGACCGCGCCTTCATCCGCGCCGTCGGCAACCGCTTCTGGCTGATCGAGAAACGCCGGCTGACCGAGGTCGACGACCCCGAGGATTTCTTCCGCGCGGTGGCCGGAACGGGCGGCTGAAGAATCTCCGGTCGAAAAAATCCGGCGATCTGTCGGATCGCCGGGATGCGCCACGTCCTTGGGATGCCGACACGATGATGCCGGCATCAACCAGGGAGAGTTCATCATGTCGGTCCTGTCATCCATCGGTCGCATCGCAACCCGGTACGCGGCGGCGCGCGCCCGCTACCGCAGCGAGCGTATCTTGCTTTCGCTCCCGGCCGAACTGCGCAAGGACATCGGCGTTCCGGAAATCTTCGACGTGCAATACAGCCCTCGTGCCGGCGCTGCGACCTGCTCGGCCAGGGTGATTTGACGGGCGACCAGCCCGGCGCGTGATTCGGCGGTTCTAAAAAAATCCGAGACCTGTGTAGGATCGCGGCTGCCTCGTTCGTCCTGTGGTTCGCAAGGTCAGACCAAACGCAAAGAGGAGCAGAAAATGACCGACCAGACCCCCGTTCAGCCGGCCGCCAAAGTGCTCGGTGGATTGACCCCCTATCTGCAGCTCGACGGCGCCTTCAAGGCCGCCGAATTCTACAAGAAGGCCTTCGGCGCCGAGCAGGTGTTCTTCTATCCGCCGGATGAGCAGGGCCGCACCATGCACATCCATCTCCACATCAACGGCTCGACGCTGATGATCTCCGACTTCTATCCCGAGCACGGCATGTCGCCGGTGAAGCCGCAGGGCTACACGATGCAGCTGCATCTCGGCAGCGACGACATCGAGGCCTGGTGGAAGCGCGCCGTCGACGCCGGCTGCGAGGTCGTCATGCCGCTGCAGGTGATGTTCTGGGGCGACCAGTGGGGCAACATGCGCGATCCGTTCGGTGTCGAATGGGCGATGAACGCGCCTGTCAAGAAGGCATAGGAGAAGCACGATGTCCTATGTCGATGGTTTCGTTCTCGCCGTCCCCAAGGCAAATCTCGACGCCTATAAGAAGATGGCTGGGCAAGCAGGCACCATCTGGATGGAGTACGGCGCGCTTTCCTATGTCGAATGCATCGGCGACGACGTGCCCTATGGCGAGCTCACCTCGTTCCCGCGCGCCGTGCAGGCCAAGGACGACGAGGTCGTCGTCTTTGCTTGGGTTGTCTACGAGTCCCGAAAACGGCGCGACGAAGTGATGGCGAAAATTATGGTCGACGAGCGGCTGAAGGCCGATTGGCCGACAATGCCGTTCGACGGGAAGCGCATGATCTTTGGCGGCTTCCAGACGTTCATCGAGCTTTGAGGAGCTGGGCCCCAAGCTGGGTTGAGATTGAGGTCAGGCCGAGTCGAGAATGGCGGCTCCCGAGAACCGGAGCGGAGCGTACTTAACGTATGTGAGCACCGGAAGCGCAGGGAGCCGCCGTTCGCAGGCCGGCCTCACCTCAATATCAGCCTAGCTTGTCCAGCAGCGGCTTCAGCCTGTCCCCATAACGCTTCCAAAGGTCGACCGAGCCCTGGTACATCGGCTGGCGCACTTGGGCGGCCGAGGCCGTGCGCACGGGCCGGTCGGTCTCGTGGAAGGACAGCACCTTGTCGTCCCAGGGCAGGCCGAGATGCGCCATCAGCGCCCGCGTCTGCCCTTCCTGGTCGGCAACGAAATCCTCGTAGCGCACATCGTGAACGACGCCGGGCAGCACGTTGCGCCAATGCGCCATGATGTCGGCATAGAGATTGTGGAAGTCGGCGAGCTCGCCGAGATCGTAGCCGTAACGGTGGCTGTCGCCGCGGAAATGCACCTTGTAGATCGAAAGGCAGGTGGCCGCCGCATCGCGAGCGCAATGGATGATCTTCGCCTGCGGCAGCATCAGGTGGATGAAGCCGACCAGCAGGAAGTTGCCGGGCATCTTGTCGGTGACATAGCGGAAGCCCGGATAGCGGGCATGCAGCATATCGAGATAGGCCTCGCCCGCTTCGCCGAAGGCCTTGTCGGGCATGTCGGCGATGCCTTGCGGAAAGCCGCCCTTCATGGTAAGCGGAAACTGCTTGCCGACCGCCGTCTTCAGGATGCTGAGCTCACCCGCGCCAAAGACCTGCGGATGGCTGGCGATGATCTGCTCGACCAGCGTGGTGCCGGAACGCGGCATGCCGACGACGAAGATCGGCGTGTCGTCGGCGATCGAACTTGGCTTGTGCTTTTCGAAGAACGCCCTATCGAACGTCGCCTTCATCGCCTCGAATTCATCGCGCGTCCTCGCCGGATCGTAGTCGATGCCGGTGCGGCGGATGGCATTGCCCTCGGCGAAATAGTCGAAGGCGCGGGGATAATCCTTGAGGTCGTCATTGGCCTTGCCGAGGCCGAAGGAAAGCTGCATGCGCGCCAGGCTTCCCTGCGGCGCCTTGGCGTGCTGCGCCTCCATGCCGACGAGTTCGGCGTCGCGCTCGGTCTGGCGCTTGACCTGCGTCAGCAGCAGCCATGCCCTTGCCATGGCGGGAGTGATCGCCAGCGCCTGCCGGGCGAGATCGGCCGCCTCGTCCAGCTTGCCCTTCTCCATCATGCCGACGCCCAGTCCGTACAGCAGGTCGGCGTCCTTCGGCCGGATCGCCAGCGCCTCGCGGAACACCGCGATCGCCTCGTCCAGCCGCCCCGCCTCCTGCAGCGTCTCGGCCAGCCCGATGCGGGCGCGCACATGGAATGGATTGCGGCCGATCGTGCCGCGATAGATGTCTTCTGCGCCCTCGAACTGGCCGAGCTGCTTCAGCGCCGAGCCGAGATTGTCGCGCACCGCCAGCTGGTCCGGCCGCAACGTCACCGCCTTGCGGAACCAATCGACCGCAGCCGCGACGCGGCCGAGATCGCGCAGCACGGTGCCCAGATTGTTGAGGAAATCGGGATTGCCGGGCTGCAGGCGCACCGACTGCTCGATCAGCGCCAGCCCCTCTTCGCCGCGCCCGGTCTGGTGCAGCAGAAGCCCGAGGAAATGCGCGGCCGCGGCATGGTTCGCCTTTTGCGCCAGCACCTGGCGGTAGAGAATCTCCGCCTCTTGCCGGCGGCCGGCCTGATGCAGTTGCAGCGCCTGCTGCACGCGCTGATCGAGCCCCAGCGTCTGCCCGCCAGGGCCGGAACCCGCGCCTCGTCTTGGATCTCTGGTGATGGGAAACCTGCCGTGTTTGTCCGCTTGCCGGACCTAAGCCATGCGGCCGGCAGTTTCAAGACGCAACGGCCTCGCCGGTCGCTGATGGAGATGCGCATCTCCTCGGCAAAAAGGAGATGGGATCTGCCGCCGCATGGCCTCGCCGCTCGCGACGACGAGGCCTTGCTTGCTCAGCACGGGCCGTCGCCGATGATGCGATAGTCCGCGGCGCGGGCCTCGCATCCATTCGGGAAGGTGCGCAGTTGGCCGCCGCGGCGGGCGCAGACCGGAGCGTATTCGCGGGTGCAGAATGTCGGCTCGTCTCCACCGCCGCCGCCGCCGCCGTCGCGGCATGGGCCATCGCGCACGATGCGATACCCGGCCCGATCGGCCAGGCAGGCATTGGCGAAGGTCTGGCGGTCGCCGCCGCGGCGGGCGCAGACCGGCTCATACTCCCTGGTGCAGAATTGCGGTTCCGGCCTTGGCGGCCGCGGGCGCGGTCCAGGACCTTCGTCAACCACCACCGTGCAGGCTGCCAGAAGTGCCGACAGGAACAGGAGAGCAAAGCCCTGTCGCGAGAAAAGCGTCGCAATAAATCTCATGAATACCTCCCGGCACATGGGTCCGAAGAGCATGCGCAAATCAGAGTGCAATGACCCCCGCTCCGGCGCAAAACACGCCTGCCGATCCTCGCCATTCCTCCGACAAATGCAACCCCCGTTTGCGGACGAAATGGCGCCGCCGCTGGCGCCGTCCGGCCACCCGCGAGGGGCCGCTGGCCCATGCGTGGCCGGGCTCTGGCCGATGACCGGGCATGGGGCCGGGTCTATCGAAGCGCTGCGTCGGGCGCGCCCACCGGGCCCACCCGCGGCGCCGTCTTGCAACCATCACGTTTCCGTGCGATAAATTCCGTGTTCGGGCATTTGCGACCCGGAGAGCGGAACGTTTTGGACGACCTTTCCCCGATACTGTGAATCTCTGACGGCCCCGTTTTTCGGCGGGGGGTTTGACCATGCGCCAATGCATGACTGCCGAAGCAACCACCGGGACATGCCCAAGGCGCCAGCGGCGGGCAAACCATATGACTGACACGGGTGAGAGGAGTTTCCCCCAATGGCCCAGACCGGCACCGTAAAGTTTTTCAACGCCACCAAAGGCTTCGGCTTCATCACGCCTGACGGCGGCGCCAAGGATGTATTCGTCCATATCTCGGCGATCGAGGCTTCGGGCCTGCGCACCCTGGTCGACGGCCAGAAGGTCACCTTCGACGTCGAGCCCGACCGCATGGGCAAGGGTCCGAAGGCGGTCAATCTCCGCGCTGCCTGATCGATCGATCTGGGGCATCGCCCGCGCGGAGGAGCGATGGCGCGCTGCAAGGTCGTGAACCGGCTTCCGAGCCGGGCTGAATTCTCGAAGGCGCGACGGTCACCGTCGCGCCTTTTCCATGCCCGGTGGAAGGCTCGCCGAACGGTACCGGGCATTCGGCTAACGGCGTGCACCAAAACGACAATTTGGATCACGGCACGCGAAGCGCGGCGGACGCAAAGCGCTGCCAAAATGCCTGCCGGGCGGGGCAAAAACTTTCTCTTGCCGATAGCGCTAAAATAAAGGACAAATTTCCACTCGGGCATTTGCCGGCCCGAAACTGGACTTTATGGGATCATAAGGAGCTTCCCATGCCGCAGACCGGCACCGTCAAGTTCTTCAATCATGCCAAAGGCTTCGGCTTCATCACGCCGGACGATGGCGCGAAGGATGTCTTCGTCCATATTTCGGCCGTGCAGGCGTCGGGTCTTCCCGGTCTTGAGGATGGGCAGAAAGTGACATTCGACACCGAGCCGGACAAGCGCGGCAAGGGTCCGAAGGCCGTCAACCTGTCGATCGGCTGAGCCGGTTCAGGACAGACCTGGCGGAGACTGATGAGGCGGGTCCGCTCTCGCCGGGTCTATGGTTTTGCGCAAGCAATCGAAATGTCAGGCCGGATTTCGTTCAGCCTCCGTTCAGCCACGGTCTCTTATTAACCTTTGCTAAAGCCGGTCCGCATCCCCCCGAAAGTACACGGGCCGGCGCGAAGGAGACCGAAATGAACCGAATTCTCAAGACCGCCATTCTGTCCACCGGCATCGCCGCGACCATATTGGCCACCTTGCCGGCGGCCAACGCCGATGACTGGCGCTGGCGCCGTCACCATCACAACCACAACGACGCCCTCGCCGCCGGCGTTGTCGGCCTTGCTGCCGGCGCCCTGATCGCCGGCGCGTTGAGCAACCCGCAGCCTCGCTACAACAGCTATTACGAGCCGGGCTACGACGACTATGACTACCGCTATGTGCGGCCGGCTCCGGTTCGCCGCTATTATGCGCAGCCGCGCGTCGTCTATGCCGACCGCTATGCGGAACCGTGGACCCGTGCCTGGTACGAATACTGCTCGGACCGCTATCGCACCTTCAATTCCCGCACCGGTACCTTCACCGGCAATGATGGCGAGCAGCACTTCTGCGTCGCCAACTGAGGCTTCCCTGCCCCAAACAGGAAAGCGCTGACCGCAAGGCCAGCGCTTTTTTGTTTGGGGTCCTTTAGGCGCTCACCCAGGGGGTGTTGAGATTCAGGTCAGGAACGGATTGGTGCGGCGCTCCTCGCCGAAGCGGCCGCCGGGGCCGTGGCCGCAGATGAAGCCGATGTCGTCGCCGAGCGGCAGAAGCTTGTTCTTGATCGAAGCAATCAGCGTGGTGTGGTCGCCGCCGGGCAAATCGGTGCGCCCGATCGAGCCGCGAAACAGCACGTCGCCGACATGGGCGAACTTGGCCGCACGGTTGAAG
>NZ_RZOF01000344.1:0-6641 GCF_003998955.1 Mesorhizobium sp. M4B.F.Ca.ET.017.02.2.1
GAGCTGATGGGCGAGTTCGGCGCCGAGGAAAGTGCCGCCGTCGCGCAGCCGCCAGAGCCGGCTTTCGAAACCGCAGCCTCCGTTGCGCTGGACGACGAGCTTGCGGCGTCGCTCGACCAGGACTTCGTGTTCGACGATATCGCGGACCATCACTTCGGCGCCCCGGCGCAAGCGGCCGCCGAGCCGCAGGCCGATGCGGAGCTCCAGGTCGAAGCGGAGTCGCAATTCGAAGCGGCCTTCGACGATGATTTCGGCCAGGCGGTCGCCAGTTCGCTCGAAGACGTCTCGCCGCTCGATGACGATCTGCCGATGGACGACGAGCTTGCCGCGTCGCTCGATCGCGAATTCCCGGGCGCCAATGAGGCGGTGGAGGCGGTCGACCACAACGTCGTCGAAGCTGCCGCGCCAGTGGCCGAAGCCGCTTTCGATGACGATCTCGAACATTCGGTTTCTCTGTCGCTCGAGGACGAGCTGACGCTAGACGGACATGGCCCTGCGGAGGATCATGCCGCGCCGGCCGTTGCTGCCGAATATGCAGCGCCTGTGCAGGCGGCTGCCGACCAGGCGATCCCCGAGGAGGACTTTTCCGGTCATTTCGACGAGGCGATGGCCGATGTCGACACGGATTTCGAAGCGCAGGCCGAAGAGCCGGCTGAAGCCACGCAGGCCGAAGAGCCGGCTGAAGCCGATGAGATGCCGGCCGTCGAAGCCCTCGCCGAGGCCGCCTATGCCGCTGACGATGCCGATCTGCGGGCTTTTGAGGACGAATTCGAAATCGATCACGCGCCGGTCGACGAGCCGGTGGCTGCCGAAGCGCCTGCCGAGGCCGCTTACGTCACCGATGCCAATGACGATGCTCCCGAATTCGTCGCGCAGGAAGCGTTCGACGACAATTTCGAGCTTGATATCGACGATGCGCCGACCGCCGAGGATCAACAGCCGGCAGCCGAAGCCGCTGCCGAGGAAATCGCTCCGATTGCGCCCGCCGTCGTCGCGGTCGAGCCGCCGAAGCCCGCCGCCGAAGAGCGGAGCCTCGAGGACGAACTCAACGCTCTCCTCGGCGCCATGAGCGCGCGGCCGGTTCCCGTCGCCAGGGAAGCCGAGCCCGTGCGTCAGCCGGTGATCGAGCCTCCCGCTCCCCAGCAACTGGCTGATGACCTCGATTGGAATCTCGACGGGCAGGAGCCAGCGTCCGGCGAGGATGCAGCGCCCTCCGCCGACATTGATTTCGACGACGACGCGTTCGATGCCGCCTTTGCCAGGGGTATCGGGGGCGATCAGGAGCCGAGCCATCCCGTGGCGTCGGCTTCCCCTTCGCAGGACTGGCTGCGCTCGGCACCGCCTGAGCCGGCGCGTTCCTGGAGCCGCGTGACACCGGTCGCAGCGGCCGCGCAGGCGACGTTCGCGGCCCAGCCGACGGCATCGGCGGCGCCGGTCTCGGCCGAGCCGTCATACCGGCAGGAGCCGGTCGTGGAGGAGGTTCCGGCCTATGCCGAGCCAGAGCCCGCGCCGCAGGACCAGCCGCAAGCCTATGACGAGATGCCCGACGTCGAAACCATCGACGTGCCGGAGCGTGTGGTGGCGCTTGCCGACGATCTCGATATTCCCGAGCTCAACTTCGAGGAAGAAAAGCCGGCGGCGCCAGCTTTTGACGATCTCGACGCGGAGTTCGCCGGCCTGCTGAACGACATGAACGCGGTCGATGTGGCGCCTGCGCCCGCACGCGCCGCCGCCTATGAGGACGACAGCTACGGCGCCGGGTTCAAACCGGGCCACGGCGACGCGCGCGCCTATGCGGCGGCGAAGCCGGCTGAAATGCCGGCTGCCTCAGCGCCGGTTTCCCAGGCCGCCGCGACGGGCGGCTTCGACATTGACGATCTGCCGGGCAGCCGGCCGCTCGCGCAGGCCGACGATTTCGCGGTCGATGAGCTCGACTACGACCCCGAACTGGACCAAGAGATGGCGGTGCCGGGCCTTGCCGAGCGTGAGGCCGCCAGGCCGCGCGGCCGTGGCGTGCTGATCGCCGCCGTCGTCGGCGCCGTGGCCCTGGCCGGTGGTCTTGGCGCCTTTGCCTTGTCGTTTGGCGGCAAGGGCGGCAGCGAGGCGCCGGTTATCGTCAAGGCCGACAACGCGCCGATCAAGGTCAAGCCGGAGAATCCGGGCGGCACGGTGGTGCCGAACCAGGACAACAAGGTCTATGACGCGGTGGTCAAGGGTACCAAGCCGGCCGAGCCGGTGCAGGAAAAGCTGGTCACCAACACCGAAGAGCCGGTCGATGTGAAAGCCAAGGAGCCGGAGAGCCGCGTCGTCGATCTTTCGCCCGCCGATGCTGCGCCGGGCATGGACGATGTGGGCAATGCCGCCGCGACCGCGATGCCGGGCGTGGATGCGCAGGCCGGCGCGGATGCGGCGCCGGCGCCGAAATCCGAGGATCGCATAGCCCAGGTCCTGCAGGAAGCCGACAAAGGGACCAACCCGGAAGTCGTCGCTGTCGCGCCGCGCAAGGTCAGGACCATGATGGTCAAGCCCGATGGCTCGCTGGTTGCGCGAGAGGATCCTGCACCCGAGGCTGCTCCGCAGGTCGCTGCCGCCGAACCGGCCGATCCGGCGCCTCAGCATGTCGCCCCCGCGGCGCAGGCCGGTGCCGAGCAGACCGGCACCGTGGCGCCGGCGACCGATCAGGCAAGCGATCAGCCGACCGACGAGGTCGCCAGCGCCGACCAGTCCGATGCCGCTCAGCCGCTCAAGCCGGCGGCGCCGAAGCCCGAGGCCAAGGCTGAAGCCAAGACGCAGACCACCCACAGCCAGTCGGCCGACACGCCGGCCACTGTTCCGGTGGCGCCGCAGCGTCCGTCCGACCAGCCGGTCGACGTCGTCGGCGAGGTGAAGCCCGACCAGGTCGCCTCGATATCGCCGAGCGCGGCAGCGGCGGGCGGCGGTTCGTGGTCGATGCAGATCGCCTCGCAGCCGACGGTTGAAAGCGCGCAGTCCACCTACCAGGACCTGCAGCGCCGCTACGGCAGCGTGCTGTCGGGTCGCACCGCCAACATCGTCAAGGCCGAGATCGCGGGCAAGGGCACCTTCTACCGCGTCCGCGTGCCGGCGCAGTCGCGCAACGACGCGATCGCCCTGTGCACCAGCTACAAGGCGGCCGGCGGCAACTGCTTCGTGTCGCGCTGAGCCTGGCTGCAATCAATCAAACCGGCGCGGCCGCAGGGCTGCGCCGGTTTTTTGTGGACCGGGATCGGGCCTTCAGCCGCATGTTGGGCGGGGAGATTCCCTTTGTCCGCGCGAAGCCCTAAGCTTCCACGTATGACCGAATCAAAATCCATGATCCTCGGCTGCGCCGGGAAATCGCTCACCCCCGAGGAAATCCGTTTCTATCGCGGCGAACGACCGTGGGGGTTCATCCTGTTTGCCCGCAATGTCGGCGAGACCGAGCAGATCCGCGATCTGGTCGCCTCGATGCGCGACGCCGTCGGGCGCGCGGACGCGCCGGTGTTCATCGACCAGGAAGGCGGCCGGGTGCAACGCCTGCGGCCGCCATTGGCGCCGAACTATCCCGCGGGCGGCGCGCTCGGCGCGCTGTGGCGCAACGACCGCGAGGCTGGCCGCCGCGCCGCATGGCTGATGGCGCGGCTGCATGCCTTCGACCTGCTTCGCCATGGCATCACCGCCGATTGCCTGCCGGTGCTCGACGTGCCGGTGGAAGGCGCCAGCGACGTCATCGGCGCGCGCGCCTACGGCAAGGAGCCGGGCCCCGTCATCGAGCTTGGTCGCGCCGCCGCCGAGGGACTGATGTCGGGCGGCGTGCTGCCGGTGATGAAGCACATTCCGGGGCACGGGCGGGCCTTCGCCGACACACATTTCGAACTGCCGACGGTCGATACGCCGCTCAGCGAGCTGCGCAGCCATGATTTCGCTCCGTTCAAGGCGCTCAACCAATTGCCGATGGCGATGACGGCGCATGTCGTCTACAGCGCCGTCGATCCGAACAACCCGGCGACGACCTCGGCAAAGGTGGTCAACGACATTATCCGCGGCGAGATCGGCTTCGACGGGCTGTTGATGAGCGACGACACCTCGATGAAGGCACTTTCTGGGGATTTCCCGGCAAAGGCGGCGGCGATCCTTGCGGCGGGCTGCGATCTGGTCCTTCACTGCAACGGGGTTTTCGAGGAAATGTCGGGCATCGCGTCACGCACCACGGCGCTTACCGGCAAGCCACTCGAGCGCGCCGAGCGGGCGCTGACCTATATAAAGGATCGCGACCGCGCGAACGAAACCGAGATACGCGCCGAGTTTGCCACCTATTTCGACGCGGTGGCCTGACAGAGGAAAGAGACAGAGGCAGTGGCGGAAACATTGGACAGCAAGGCCGCGAAGGCCGCACCGATGGACCGTCTGTGGGCCGAGAACGACGATTCGCGCGTTACCGGCGACCCCTCGCTGGTCGTCGACGTCGCCGGCTTCGAGGGGCCGCTCGATCTGCTCCTGCATCTGGCGCGCAACCAGAAGGTCGATCTGGCGCGCATATCGATCCTAGCGCTGGCCGAGCAGTATCTGACCTTCGTCGAGCAGGTGAGGGCGCTGAGGCTGGAGCTTGCCGCCGACTATCTGGTGATGGCGGCGTGGTTGGCCTTCCTGAAGTCGAAGCTTCTGATCCCGAAGCAGCCGGGCGAAGAGGGCGAGAGCGGCGAGGAACTGGCTGCGGTGCTGCAGTTCCGGCTGAAGCGGCTGGAGGCGATGCGCGATGCATCCGCCAGGCTGGTCAACCGCAACCGGCTCGGCCGCGACGTGTTCGCGCGCGGCATGCCGGAAATGGTCATCATCGAGAAGCGCAACGCGTACTCCGCCTCGCTCTACGATCTGCTCACCGCCTATGCGCAGCAGCGCCAGAAGCAGGCGATCAACAATGTGACGATCGCCAGGCGTGGCGTGTGGTCGCTCAAGGATGCGCGCGACATCCTGAACAGGCTGGTCGGCACGCTCAGCGACTGGACGGCGCTGGACAGTTTCCTGATCGAGTATCTCGCCGCTCCGGAAGAGCGGCGCACGGCGGTCGCCAGCTCCTTTGCCGCGACGCTCGAACTGGTGCGTGAAGGCAAATTGGACTTGCGGCAGGAGCAGGTGTTCGCGCCGATCTATCTGCGCGGCCGCGCCCAAGGCATAAAGGCAGTCGAGGTGGTAGCATGAGCGAACGCGCCAACGCTTCGGTCATTCCGTTCAAGGTCGAGGACGAGGCCGAGGAAACTGCGGTCGAGCAGGCTTCGGTCGAGAATCCGGCCGAGCGGCTCGCTCTGGCGGAAGCCGTACGCATGGCCGAGGCGATCGTCTTCGCCAGCGCCGAGCCGGTCAGCGAAAAGCAGCTTGCCGCGCGTCTGCCCGACGGCATCAACATCGCCGCTGCGATGGCCGACCTGCAGCAGATCTATGCCAGGCGCGGCGTCAATCTGGTGCGTGTCGGCGATGCCTGGGCCTTCCGCACCGCCGGCGACCTGGCGTTCCTGATGAGCCGCGACACAGTCCAGCAAAGGAAGCTGTCCCGCGCGGCGCTCGAGGTTCTGGCGATCATCGCCTACCACCAGCCGGTGACGCGTGCCGAGATCGAGGACATCAGGGGCGTCGAAACCTCGAAGGGCACGCTCGACACGCTGATGGAGACGGAATGGATCAGGATGCGCGGCCGTCGCCGCACGCCCGGCCGCCCCGTCACCTACGGTACGACGGACGCCTTCCTCGACCATTTCGCGCTGGAGGAGATCCGTGATCTTCCAGGCATGGAGGAACTGAAAGGCGCCGGGCTGCTTTCGACCCGCATGCCGTCGAATTTCTCGGTGCCGCTGCCGCCGGCCGACCCCGACGCGCTGGCCGAGGACGAGGATGCATTGACCGACATCGACCTCGAGGAACTCGGTCTTCTAACGCCGCGCGTCACGGAAGATTGACCCGCCTGCCGCTGTCAAAAGCAGCGTTGCGAGGGTAGATGCGCCGATTGGTAGCGGGCGGCATTACCGAAAATGCGTGACATCCGCCGCGCTGTCATAAACTTTGTCGCGGTTGTGTTTGAATCCCAACGCGAAAGCGCATAGATCATCGCCAGGGAAAACATTCGAGAGAGAGTAGCTATGGGTTCGTTTTCGATTTGGCACTGGATGATCGTCCTGGTGATCGTGCTGCTGGTGTTCGGCCGCGGCAAGATTCCGGAGCTGATGGGCGACATGGCCAAGGGCATCAAGAGCTTCAAGAAGGGCATGGCCGACGACGACACCGCCGACGACAAGCGCACCGTCGAGCATCGCGCGGACGAGACCGTTTCGACGGTGAAGGAAAAGGCCAGCAAGAGCTGAGCCCGAGGTTCTAGTCGGAACAGATTGCCATGTTTGAAGTCGGCTGGACCGAGATGCTGGTGATCGCGGTCGTCATGATCGTGGTCGTCGGGCCGAAGGATTTGCCCAATATGCTGCGCACCTTCGGCCGCACGACGGCAAAGCTGCGTGCCATGGCCGGCGACTTCCAGAAGCAGTTCAACGAGGCGCTGAAGGAAGCCGAACTCGACGACGTCAAGAAGTCGGTGGACGAGCTCAGGGGCCTCAGCCCGGTCGCCGAGATCCGCAAGCAGCTCAATCCGTTCGAACCGG
>NZ_RZOF01000345.1:0-6612 GCF_003998955.1 Mesorhizobium sp. M4B.F.Ca.ET.017.02.2.1
CAGGATCAACCGTTCGGCGGCGTCGAAAAAGCAGATGCCTTGCGAAACGTTGTCGATCGCCGTCTCAAATCGCAGCGCCTGCCCTTCGAGCGTTGCGATCCTGGCTCGCAGATCGCGCTCGAGCGTTTCGTATGAAGCGATGGTCAGCTTCGCCAGCGCCGCCAGATTGGCCGACTCGGGTGTCTCGGCGGCTTTCCTGGATGATTTCTCGCCCAAACAGAGTTCCTCCAGTTTGGTGCCGGCGCAAAGCAACACGGCTCGCTTTCAACCCAAAAGCGACGACATCGTGATCGATATATACTAATGGTAGATGAACCAGGCGCAGTCGGTTGTAGATATCCGAGAATCCTTGCGCTGTTCTCCCGGCCACGATTTCAGTCCCGGATGCAGGCGCGGCGGCTCCGCCTCGCGATCAGAGCAGTTCAGCGTCTGGTAGAACCGCTGAACTGCTCTGACTATTTTGTACGCAATTCCGGACGGAAAACCGTTTCACACTTTTCCTGGAATTGCTTCAGCAACCGTCAGTCCATGTGTGCGGCAGGGGCGCCGGCGGCCGGCGCCGCCTTCGGCTTGCGCAGCAGGAAGACGAACGGGATGGCGAGCAGCGTCATCACCATCAGGATCTTGAAGTCGTTGACGTAGGAAATCATCATCGCCTGGATGTTGACCAGCCGATCGACCTGCGACAGCGCCGTCGGATCGCCGCTCGCCGCCGCCGGCGAGGCCGCCCACAGATTGGGGTTGAACGGGTTGATGAAGGCCGCAAGCTCGGTGTGGTTGATCTGCGTGTTGCGCACCATCAGAACCGTCACCACCGACACGCCGATCGAGGAGCCGAGATTGCGCACCAGGCTGAACAGCGCGGTGGCATCGGTGCGGTAGCGCGCATCGAGCGTGGCGAAAGCGATCGTCGACAGCGGCACGAACACCATGCCCATGCCCAGGCCCTGGATGACGCCGGAGGTCAGGATGAGCCAATTGTCCATCTGCGGCGAGAAGCTGGACATGGTGTAGAGCGACTGCGCGGTCAGCAAGAAGCCGATGACGACGAGGATCCTGGCGTCGACCCTGTGCATGATGCGGCCGACCAGGAGCATCGAGATCATCGTGCCGATACCGCGCGGACCGATGACGACGCCGATGGTCATGGTCGGATAGCCGAAAATGTTCGCCAGCATGGGCGGCAGGAGCGACATCGAGGCCAGGATGAGCACGCCCATGACGAAGATGAACGCCAGGCCGGTCACGAAATTGCGGTCGAGGAATATCTTGGGGTCGATGAAGGGGTGCTCCGCCGTCACCGTGTGGATGGTGAACACCCAGAAGCCGGTGATGGCAAGGCCGAGCTCGATCCAGATCTCGACGGAGGAAAACCAGTCGACCTCGCCGCCGCGATCCAGCATCAGCTGCAGCGCACCGACGCCGAGCGAGATCATGGCGAAGCCGAAGAAATCGAAGCTGCGCACGCGCTTGGCGACCGCAGGCAGATAGGCGGCCATGCCGAGGAAGGCGAGGATGCCGACCGGCAGGTTGATGAAGAACACCCAGCGCCAGTTGAAGTTCTCGGTCAGCCAGCCGCCGAGCGTCGGGCCCAGGATCGGCCCCAGCATGATGCCGGCGCCCCAGATGGCCATCGCCTGGCCGTGGCGCTCCTTCGGGTTGATGTCGAGCAGGAAGGTCTGCGACAGCGGCACGATCGCGGCGCCGAATACGCCTTGCAGCAGCCGGAACAGCACGATGGTCTCGAGGCTCCACGCCAGGCCGCACAGCATAGAGAAGATGGTGAAACCGACAACGGCGGTCAGGAACAGCTCCTTGCGGCCGAGCCGGTCGGCAAGCCAGCCGGTGACCGGCGTCATGATCGCCGCGGCGACGATGTAGGAGGTCAGCACCCAGTTGATGTTGTCCGGAGAAGCGCCGAGATCGCCGGTCATGGTCGGCAGCGCGACGTTGGCGATCGTCGTGTCTAGCGCCTGCATGACGGTGGCCAGCATCAGCGCGACGGTGATCAGGCCGCGGTGCGGTACTTCCTTGAAGGGTTCTGGCGTGCTCATGATGCGGAACTTCCAGCAGGTAACAAAAACGTGTACACGACGGTTTCCGGGCGGCGAGGCCTTCCGTTTGGAGACCCTCATCGCGGTGGGACGCGACTATCGATGTGGGGGTTACATCGAACGAAAGTCTCTTTTGATCGGACGCCTGCCGCCCGGAAACCTGAGGACCGAAGAGGTCTGTGTCGAAGGCTTCAGGTTTCGATCAGGCCGCGACGCGGCCCGGTTCAAATCCCGCTCCTTCCCACTCCTCCCATCGGACCAATCCCCTGCCGTTTTGCTTCCACCCGCCGGGTCCCCGGCAGGCTTCCGCCACTTGTCCATTCCGGCCGCCAGGGCGTCCGGGATCGTCGCTTACTCGGCCGCCTCGCCGGCCGTGGCGTGGCCGAAGATCTTCGGCAGGCCGCGCGCCACGCCGGTGTCGACGGTGACGGTGGCGCTCATGCCGGTGCGCAGCGCCATTTTGGCGTCGGGATCGGTCAGCTCCAGGCGCACGGGAATGCGCTGCGTGACCTTGACCCAGTTGCCGGTGGCGTTCTGCGCCGGCAGCAGCGAGAACTCCGCCCCGGTGCCGGCGCCGATCGCTTTGACGGTGGCCTCGAAGGTCTTGCCCGGATAGGTGTCGACGACGATCTCCGCCTTCTGGCCCGGCTTCATGTGGGTGAGCTGGGTTTCCTTGAAGTTGGCGTCGATCCAGGTGTCGCCAGTCTCGACCAGCGAGAACAGCGGCGTGCCGATGGCGACATACTGGCCGACCTTGAACGAGGAGGCCTGGCTGACGACACCGTCGGCCGGCGCCGTGACCGTAGTCTGCGCCAGGTCATAGGCCGCCTTGTCGCGCGCGGCCAACGCCGCCATCACCGTCGGGTGCTTGTCGGTCTCGATGTCGGGATTGCCGCCGAGCGCCGCCTTGGCGCTGATGATGCCCTGCTCGGCCACCGCCAGCTGCTGCCTGGCCTTGTCGAGGTCGTTCCTGGCCTCGTCCAGCGACGACTTGGCGTTAATGCCCTTCTGGGCAAGGTCGGCGGCGCGGTCGTATTGCGACTGCGCGTAGGCGACTTCGCTGGTGTCCGACTTCTCCTGCGCCATCGCCTGGCTGTAGGCGGCGCGCAGCTGCTCGACATTGAGGCGGGCGGTGGCGACCGCCGCATCGGCCTGGGCGAGCGCGATCCGGTAGGATTCGGGGTCGACAGCGAACAGCACGTCACCCCGCTTGACGAGCTGGTTGTCGGCGATGCCGACCTTGACGATGCGACCCGCCGTGTCGGAAGCGATCGACACCTTGGCCTGCTGCAGATTGGCGTTCTCGGTCTCCTGATAGCGGCCGCCGGTGACCCAGACGTAGGCGCCGCCGGCAAGCAGCGCCGCGGGCAGCGCGACCATCAGGAGGAAGCGGCCGGCGCGGCGCTGCTTCTTCGGCGCCGGCTGCGGCGAGGGAGCGAGCTCCGCCGGGGCGACCGCCGGTTGCGCCGGCGCCTCGGCGACCGGCTGCGCCGGCGCTTCCCGTTCCAGCCTGGTGACCTTCTCGTCCACCTTTGCTACCGCGTTCATGCTGCTGTGCCTTCCGTAGTCTTCATTTTTTCCAGCGACGGCGCTTCGCCGTCGGCCAGGTTCTGCACGATCGTATCCAGCGCCCGGATCAGGACGCGGCGATCTTCCGGCGACACGCCGACCAGCGATTCCTCATAAACCTCGCCGGCGAGGCTCTTGACGTGGGCATAGGCCTCGCTCGCCTTGGCGGTCGGGAAGATCATGCGCACGCGCCGGTCCGTTGCGTCGGGGCGACGTTCGATCCAGCCGCCCTCCTCCATCCGGTCGACGAGGCGCGAGACGCTGATCGGCTCGATTTCGAGAAGCTCGGCCAGTCGCGCCTGGGCGACACCCGCCTCCTTGGCGACACGGACCAGAAGCCGCCACTGCGCCGAGGAAAGGCCGAAGCCGCTGGCGCGCGCCTCGAAGCGCTTGCGCATCAGGCGCTGCACGTCGTGGATCAGGAAGCCCAGTCTGTCGATGCCGTCGGAAACCATGAGCGGCATATATAATAAGCGTGCTTAGTATTCAAGGGGCGGCGTTGATCCAGAAGCCGGCAACTGTGCATGGCAGACCCGCGACGCCAGCATGGTTAGCGGTTGGTGAACACCGAACCTGGCCTGACACAGGCTGTTTCCGCAGCGCGCGGTTTGCTGCATAGATGCCGGGGCTCGACGCGGGGACTACGGGGAAATGGCCGACATCTGGCAGGTGGGGATCGTTCCAGTGCCGATCCAGGGCGTTCTTGCCGCCGACGGCCTGGACAGGCGCCGTGTGATCTGGCTGCCGCCGCAAGGCTCGTTCCGCTTCATCGCCGACCCGTTCGGCCTTCCCCACGGCGATCGCTTCACCGTGCTGGTCGAAGCCTATGACTACCGGGTGAAGCGCGGCGAGATCCACTACTACAGCTACGACCGAGACTGGACGCTGAGGGAGCGCGGCATTGCGCTGAAGGAGCATTTCCACCTTTCCTATCCGCAACTGATCCGGTCCGGCGAGGACATCTTCATGCTGCCGGAGGCCTACCAGAGCGGCCGGCTGACGCTCTATCGGGCGGTCGATTTCCCGACAAGGTGGGAGCCGGTCGCCGTGCTGCTGGAAGAGCCGGCGGTCGACTCGACGGTCTTTCACCATCAGCAGCGCTGGTGGATGTTTCATGCGCTCTTCGGACCGGACGGCAGGGACACGCGCGAACTGCATGTCTCCTTTGCCGACAGCCTGACCGGCCCGTGGCACAAGCACAAGCAAAACCCGGTGCGCACGGGCCACGCATCGTCGCGGCCTGCCGGCTCGCCGTTTCTGGACGGTGACAAGCTTTATTTCCCGACACAGGACTGCACGATCGGCTACGGCAGCGCCATCAACCTGCTCGGCATCGACCGTCTGACGCCTGAGGAGTTTTCGGCCGATATCGTCAGGCGCCTGTCGCCCGAAGGCTGGCACGACGGTTTCGACCAGGGATTTCACACGCTATCGGACGGCGGCGGCGTCACCTTGATCGACGTCAAGCGCATCGACCGCTCGCCGATGCGCCACCTGATCAAGCTGCAGCACTGGCTGCGCAGGCAGGCACGCCGGGTTTGAACGACACCTGAAGCCGGGCGACCGACGCCCGCCAGGGAATCGTCTCAGCCAAACATCGGAAAATTTTCAGAAACCGTTCGGGATTTCGCGGACCCGGAGTCGCAAAAAGATCGGGCTGGCAAAAGACAGGCCGCAACGCCCGATCGTCCCCAGCCAAACGCATTTTCCGGTCGCCCGCATCCTCCCAGCGCGGCCGCAACCTTGGTCATGGAGACAACATGATTGCCGAACTTCTTCACAACAGGCCGCTGAGACGCCGCCTTGTCGCCGGATCGATCGCCGTCCTTGCCTGCGGCGCCGCGATGGTCTGGCATGGCGCCAGAAGCGAAGCCTCGAGCGCAAAGCCTGACGCGCCGGAGACGAAGCTGGTCAAGGCCGTCGAGGTGACGCCGGTTGCCAATGCCGATGTCCGCACCGCCATTGGCGAGATCCGCCCAAGGCTCGAGAGCGACCTCGGTTTTCGCGTTTCCGGAAAGCTCATCGAACGCATGGCCGAGATCGGCTCGACGGTGAAGAAGGGCGAGGTGCTCGCCCGCATCGACGACCAGGATTACCGCAACCGGCTGCTCAGCGCCGAGGCGGATGTCGCGGCGGCGCAGGCCGTGCTGGTCGAGGCGAGTGCAGCCGAGGCCCGCATCGGCGCGCTGCTCGCCAAGGGCTTCACGACGCGCGCCGGCTACGACGCGACGCTGAAGAACTTGCGTTCAGCCGAGGCCAAGCTGAAGTCGGCGAATATCGCCTTCCAGATGGCGAAAGACCAGCTCGGCTATACCGAGCTGCACGCCGATTTCGACGGCATCGTCACCGCCACCGGCGCCGAAGCCGGCCAGTCCGTCAATGTCGGACAGATGGTGGCGCGCGTCGCCGATCCGAGCAGCCGGGACGCGGTGTTCTCGATCGCCGAAGCCGCCTTCGCCAACACGCCCCACACAAGGCGGCCGCCTAAGGTCACGGTCTCGCTGCTCAGCAATCCGGCGATCACGGCAACCGGGATCGTGCGCGAGATCGCGCCGGTTGCCGATGCCGCGACCCGCACCTTCCAGGTCAAGGTCTCGCTCGAGAATGCGCCCGCCGAAATGCGCTTCGGCGCCAGCGTCGGCGGCCGCGCCGAGATCGCCAGCGCGCCGGTTGTGGTGCTGCCTGGCAGCGCGCTGTTCGACAAGGACGGCAAGCCGGCGGTCTGGGTCGTCACCGCGACATCCGCCGTCGAGCTCAGGCCTGTCGCCGTCGCCCGCTACGAGACCGACCGCGTCGTCGTCAGCGACGGGCTCGCCAAGGGCGACATCGTCGTCACCGCCGGCGTCAACCGGCTGCGCGAACATGAAAAAGTCCGCACCGCTGAAGGGGAAGAGAAATGAACATGTCAAAGACCAAGGTCCTGATTGCCGGCGCCGGTCCGACCGGCCTGACGCTGGCGCTGTGGCTGACCAGGCTCGGCGTGCCGGTG
>NZ_RZOF01000346.1:0-6608 GCF_003998955.1 Mesorhizobium sp. M4B.F.Ca.ET.017.02.2.1
GCGTGCGCGACAGCAGATCGCGGCCGGTGTTGTCGGTGCCGAAGTAGAAATATTGCTGCTTGATGGCGGCACTCATCGTCACTTCGAGCCCGTCGGGCGATTTGCTATCGATCTTTGTGTCGTCGAAGGCGTCGGACCGATCGAGATAGCGGATGTAGCGGTCGTCTATCGGCTTCTTGGACGTGACCGTCACGATCACGCGGCTGCCGTCCTGGTGCCATTCCTTGATGTCGACGCGCATGCGCTTGATGGCGTCGGTCAATGCGGTCTGGATCATGTCGGGCTTGGGGTATGCCGAGAAGCTCGGCGGCGTGCGCACATAGTCGCCGTAGATCGTGGTGTATTCGTGCGGCACCAGGGATGGACCAAACACGCTGATCAGCGCGATGAAGGCAAGATAATAGAGGCTGAACATGGCGGCGCGGTTGGCCTTGAGGCGCGCCCAGGCGTCGCCCCAGAGCGAGCGGCCAACGACTGCGGGGGCTGCGGCTGCGATATCAGTCATAGCGCACCCTCGGGTCGACGACCGCGTACATGACATCGACGATCAGGTTGAAGACGATGGTGAAGATGGCGATGACCACCACAGTTCCCATGACCAACGTGTAGTCGCGGTTCAGGGCGGCATCGACGAAATAGCGGCCGACGCCCGGAATGGAAAAGATGGTCTCGACGATGACCGAGCCGGTGAGCAGCGCCGCCGCCGCCGGGCCGGTGAAGGAGACGATCGGCAGGATGGCGCCGCGCAGCGCATGCTTGACCACCACCGCCCAGTCGGACAGGCCGAGCGCGCGGGCGGTGCGGATGTGATGGGAGCGCAAGCTCTCGATCATCGAGCCGCGCATCAGCCGGGCGACGATCGCGATCTGCGGCAGCGCAAGCGTCAGCACCGGGCCAACCTTGTTGATCAGCGCGCCGTCGCCCCAGCCGCCGATCGGCAGGAGCTTCCAGGTCAGGCCGAACAGGAGCTGGATCACCGGCGCGATGACGAAAGTGGGAATTGTGCTGCCGGCCGTCGCCAGCGCGATCACGGCATAGTCGCCAAGCTTGTTCTGGTTGAGCGCGGCGACGGTGCCGAGCACGCCGCCGAGCAGCAAGGCCAGCAGCAGCGCCGAGGACCCGAGCTGGACCGAGATGGGCAGCCCCTTGGCGAACAGCTCGGTGACGGTGAAATCCGGCATGTTGTAGCTCGGGCCGAAATTGCCGCGCAAAAGGTTACCGAGATAGTGGGCATATTGCAGCCAGAGCGGATCGCCCAGCCCGAACTGAGCTTCGAGATTGGCCCTGATCTCAGGGCTCAGTCCCCGCTCCTGGTTGAACGGGCCGCCCGGCGCGACACGGATCAGGAAGAACGCCAGCGTCACGATGACGAATAGCGTCGGGATGGCGGTCAACAGCCGCCGGAAGACATAACGCAGCATCGGCGCCCCGCTTCAGCCAGGGTGACGGCTCTCCAAACGAAGACCCGCAACGCCGGCATCTCTGATCTTCGCACCGGCATTGCCGAAAATCCAACCCGACTTTCGGCCCGGTACGACGACAGACCGCGGCCGCCGCTGCCCAAAATGGCAGCGGCGGCACGGCCAAGGTTTCTTGTCAGTCCTTGGAGATGAAGCGGGACGGATGGATGTCCATCACATTGTCGTCGAAGCCATGCAGCTTCGAGGAAACGATGTCGTGGAAGCTGTAGTAGAGAAGCGGGATCTGGCCGACGTCGTCGACGAGGACGCGCTCCGCCGCGGCCAGCTCCTTCATGCGCTCCTCGGGCTTGCCGCCGGCGGCGGCTGCCTTGTCCATTGCGGCCTCATAGGCCGGGCTGTTGTAGTCGGAGTAGTTGTTGCCGCTCGCTTTGCGCGAGATGCCGAGGAAGGTTTCCGGATCCTTGTAGTCGGCGATCCAGGCGGCGCGGGCGACGTCGTAGTTACCCTTCTGCTCGAGGAAGCCGTAGTGGGTCTTGGTGTCGGTGTTGAGCAGCGTCACCTCCACGCCGAGCGGCTTCAGCTGCTCCTGGATGGCGACCGCCGTGTTCTTGTGGTTCTCCGAGGTGTTGTAGCGGATCTCCATCTTCAACGGATGCTCGGGCGTATAGCCGAGTTTCTCGAGGATCTTCTTGGCAGCGTCCTCGCGGTCGATCTGCGGCATGTCGGCGTATTTGGCCACTGCCGGCGTGTAGCCCTCGATGCCCGGAGGCACCATCGAATAGCCGGGCAGCATCGAGTTCTGCCAGACTTTCTCGGCGAGGAAGTCGCGATCGATCGCCATCGAGATGGCGTTGCGCAGCTCGACATTGTCCCACGGCGCCTTGTCGGTCTTGATCGCGTAATAGTAGGTGCCGAGATATGGACCGACGCGGACCTGGTCGCCGAACTTGGTCTTGAGATCGGCAAGCTGTTCGGTCGGCAAGTCACCATAACTGTCGAGTTCGCCGGCCTCGAAGCGCTTCATCGCAGATGAGCGATCCTCGGTCGGGATGTAGTTGACGACGTCCATTTTGACGGTGCCGGCGTCCCAGAATTTCGAATTCTTGACCAGCTTGAGATGGTCGTTGGGCACCCATTCGGCCAGCGTATAGGCGCCGTTGGAAACCAGCTTGCCCGGCTTGATCCAGTCGGCGCCGAGCTTGTCTATGGACGCCTTGTTGACCGGATAGGTCGCCTGGTGGGTCAGCATCTCCAGGAAATAGGGCGTCGGCGCCTTCAGCGTCACTTCCAGCGTGTTGGCGTCCACCGCCTTCACGCCCATGTCCTCTGCCTTGCCCTTCTTGGTGTTGAAGTCCTCAGCGCCCTTCACCGGATAGAGCATCGAGGCGTATTCGGCAGCGGTGGCCGGGTCTTCCAGCCGACGGAACGAATAGACGAAGTCTTCCGCCGTCACCGGGCTGCCATCCGACCAGAGGCCGTCCTTGCGCAGCTTGAAGGTGTAGACAGTGCCGTCGTCGGACACGGTCCAGCTTTCCGCGGCGCCCGGGATGAGGTTCGTCTTCTGGTCATGCATGACCAGGCCCTGGAACATGTCGCGTATGATATCGGCTTCGTAGACCGTCGAGGTCTTGTGCGGATCGACGGTCTCCGCCTCGGCGGCGGATCCGCGGTTGTAAACGGTCTCGGCGAAAGCCGGCGTGTAGAAGGTGCCCGCGGCCAAGGCCATGGTCGTGGCGAACACCGTCGCCTTCAGCACATTTTTCAGCATGAAGTTCTCCCTGTCGGCGCGGCCCCTCAGCCACACCTATTACGTGTTGACGCCCCTGAACCAATTTTGGTCGCTTTTGGGCGTGCCACCGATCGCTTCCGGCGGCTGGTGGCAGGACACTAGACAGACAGATATCCGATTTCAACCGAGTCGTGCTGTGTGCACGCTTGACGCTAAGTTAGCGCGCAATCGCTAAAACAGCGGCGACTTAAGCAAAAACAGGGCGTTCAACTTGCTGCACCTAGCGGTTGCTCCATCCGTTTTCTGTTTTTGCAGTGCGGATTTGGCATGCTCCGCCCTATGCTGCAGGACCCAAAAAGCCGTGTTTCGTGGTCTCGTTTCCGGGCTGACGCCGTCGGGACAACGGCGGTCGAATTCGCCATGCTGGCGCCGCTTTTCATCCTGCTTTTGCTCGGCATGGTTGCATATGGCATCTATTTCGGAGCCAGCCATTCGGTCCAGCAGATCGCCGCCGACGCGGCGCGAACGGCGATAGCCGGGCTGAACCAGACCGAGCGGCAGGCCCTGGTCACCAATTTCATCAATCACGACGTCGCCGGCTATCCGTTCGTCGACCCGCACAAGCTGACGGTCGATGCCAAGGACAGCGCCATCGACGGCAGCCAGTTCGTCGTTTCGGTCAGCTACGACGCGCGCGAGCTGCCAATCTGGAACCTGCTGGACAGCCTGCCGATGCCATCGATGACGATCAAGCGCCAATCGACGATCCGCGTCGGGGGCATATGATGCGCGCCGCTGCCGCCGCGATGCTGCGATCGGGCAGCCGGCTGATCGCCGACAGGCGCGCCAACTTCGCCGTCATGGCGGCGCTGAGCGCGCCGGTCGCGCTGGCGCTGACAGCCTTCGCCGTAGACGAAGGCGCGCTGTTCAACGAGCGCCGCGCGGCGCAGTCGATCGTCGATCTCGCGGCGATCACCGCCGCGGCCAATATCAACAATGCCGAGAAGGCAGTGCTGACTGCGCTGAAGGACAACGGCTTCAACTCGGTCGCCGTCCAGAAGCAGGGGACGACCGTCGAGCCGACGGCCAGCAAGGCGGTCGTCCAGGTGGTGCCCGGCCGCTATTCCGGCGTCAGCGCGATTGCCGCCGGAAGCCGTTTCGAGGCCGGCAAGCTGCCCTACAACGCCGTGCAGGTGTCGCTGAAGAAGAAGGGCACGCTCTATTTCGGCGCGATGATGATGAAGCCGCCGGTGATCGGAACGACGGCCACCGCCAGCGCCCAGGCGGAAGCCGCGTTCTCGGTCGGGTCGCGGCTCGCCAGCCTCAATGGCGGCGTGCTCAACGCGCTGCTCGGCGGCCTGCTCGGCACCAACATCTCGCTCAGCGTGATGGACTACAACGCGCTGATATCGGCCGATGTCGACGTGCTCTCCTTCACCGACGCGCTGGCGACGCAGCTGCATCTGACGGGCGTGAGCTATTCGGACGTGCTGGCTTCGAAGGCCACCATCGGCCAGATCGCCACCGCTATGGCCAATGTCCCGGGGCTTGACCGCACCTCCAAGCTGGCGCTGCAGGCGATGGCCGCAGGCGCCACCAACACGGTCAAGATCCCGCTCAGCCACCTCATCGATCTCGGCTCCGTCGGCAGCCTCGGCGTCGGCCAGAAGCCGGCGGGGCTTACGGTAGCGGCGAGCGCCATGAGCATGGTGACGGCGGCGGCGGCACTTGCCAACGGCACCAACCAGGTCCAGGTCAATCTCGGTGCCACAATACCGGGGCTGACCTCCACCACGCTCAGCATCGCCATCGGCGAGCCGGCGCAATCCTCGCCCTGGCTGCGGGTCGGCGAAGCCGGCACCGTGGTGCGCACCGCGCAGACCCGCATCAAGCTGAATGCCAGCGTCGGCATCGGCAACGGCAACAATGGCAGCGGCTTCGGCAATGGCAGCGGGAACGGCACCGCCGGCGTGAATTTGGGCGGCGGCATCAAGCTGCTCGCCGTCAACCTGCCGCTCAATGTCGAAGTGGCCTATGCCGAAGCGAAGCTCACCGACGTCAGCTGCCCGACCGGCCGTCCCGACAGCCTGAAGGTCACGATCGCGGCACAGCCCGGCGTCGTCGCCGCGCATCTCGCCGACACCAACGCCAACGGCTTTGCCGACTTCACCAAGCCACAATCGTTCGGCGACGCCGAAATCGCCGACGTCAGCGTCAAGCTCTTGCTGGTCAACCTCAGCCTGCTGCAGATCAACGGATCTTCGGCGTTCTCGGTCACCAACATGGCGCCGACGAACCTGACCTTCAATGCCACCGAAATCGCCGCCAAGACGATGAAGACCGTGTCGACGAAGAACCTGACGCAGTCGCTCTCCACCTCGCTGGTCAACAACCTGTCGCTGTCGGTCAAGGCGCTGGGCGCCGGCCTCGACGTCACCGCCCTGCTCGGCACCGTGAAGCCGGCGGTGGTGACGGTGCTGAACGGCGTGACCGCGCCGGTCGACAGCCTGGTCTACAACGTGCTTGGCGCGCTCGGCGTGCATGTCGGCGAAGCCGATATCCGGGTCACCGGCGGGACCTGCGGACGCTCCGTGCTGGTGCAGTAGTCAAATTGCAGAGATAATCAAATTTGCCTCTTCAAAGAGATTCAGGCCATCGAAGTCGACGTATATGGTCTGGCCTTGCACATCTATTTGATCAAGCATCGCTGAAATCGCGCCAGCGTGTTCCTTAGACAAGGATATCAATACCTTTCCGTCTTGAATCCTCACTAAGTGCTCATTCTCAGTGACAATCGTGACCTGAAAGCCAGATATCCCGCCCGAAAAATCTGCGTTGAATCCAGACGACATGTCGACAACATCGCGGAGCAACAATTTCGAAGACAGATCTCGTACCTCACGAAGCGTGCACAATACAATTACGGATGGCGGTGGCTCCCCGAACGCAACTTCGTTCGTGAATTCGATGAGCATCACCGAGCCTCGTTGGACGTTGACGGGCTGGCCGCCAAGTTGGTTCGCCCCAGAAAGCAACCCAGCGGCGGCAGTGACAATACGTCTTCGGCAATGACCGCGCCGGTGCCGAGATCGATCGCTTCAACAGGCCCAAAAGCCGGCGGCAACGCCCAATTTGCCGGCTCGTCGGCGAAGTTGAAGACGCAGACCAGGCTCTCGCCCTCACCCTCGCGGACGAAGGCAAGGACATCGCCTTCGGCATCCAGGAAGCGGATGGAGCCGCTGACCAGCGCTGGGTGCCGCTTGCGCAAGGCAAGCACCGCCCGGTAGGCGGCAAGCACCGATCCCTCCTCGCCGTTCTGGACATCCACGGCGCGGGCGCGGTGGCTGGCCGGCAGCGGCAGCCAGGGCTTGCCCGTGGTGAAGCCGCCATTGTCGGCGCCGGCTTCCCAGGCCATCGGCGTGCGGCAGCCGTCCCTGCCCTTGACGCCTGGCCAGAAG
>NZ_RZOF01000347.1:0-6603 GCF_003998955.1 Mesorhizobium sp. M4B.F.Ca.ET.017.02.2.1
CAGCGCATGAGCCAGCACAATGCGGGAAAGCGCGGCAAGCCAGTGAGGGGTCGATGAGCGATATCGAACGCGAGAGCATGGAATTCGACGTGGTGATCGTCGGCGCGGGTCCGGCCGGCCTCGCCGCATGCTGGCGGCCATCGGCCTCGACCGGAATTCGGCCTACATCGCCAACGTCATCCCCTGGCGGCCGCCGGGCAACCGGACGCCGACGCCGCACGAAACCGAGATTTGCCGCCCGTTCATCGAAAGGCAGATCGAGCTGGTCAATCCGAAAGTGCTGGTCAATCTCGGCGGCCCCTCGGCCAAGACCCTGCTCAACACCACCGAGGGAATCTTGAGGCTGCGCGGCAACTGGCGCACGCATACGACGGCGTCCGGCACCATCATTCCGGCGATGCCGACATTGCATCCGGCCTATCTCTTGCGGACGCCGGCGCACAAGAAGCTGGCCTGGCGGGATTTTCTCGAGGTGAAGGCGAAGCTGCGGGCGTTGGGGTGAAGCGCGCTCCCTTCTCCCACAGGGGAAGACGGGAAAGCAGCGCCATAACCTCCCAGGTAATTGAATTACTCCCCTCCCCGCCTTAGTCCTTCCCCTATGACCACATCCGAAATCTCTGCCGGCAGCCTCATCCGCGAGTGGCGCGCGCGCCGACGCATGAGCCAGCTCGACCTTGCCATGGAGGCCGATATCTCGCAGCGGCATCTGTCCTTCGTCGAAAGCGGCCGCGCCCAGCCCTCGCGCGAAATGGTGCTGCACCTTGCCGAGCAGCTTTCAATCCCGCTCCGGCAGCGCAACCAACTGCTCTTGGCGGCGGGCTTCGCGCCAAGCTTCAGCGAGAAGCAGCTCTCCGATGCTGCGCTCGCGCCCGCAATGGCGGCAGTGGAGACGGTGCTCCGGGGCCACGAGCCGTTCCCGGCGCTGGCCGTGGACCGCCACTGGAACCTCGTCTCGGCCAATGCGGCAATCGCCCCATTCCTCGCCGATGTTTCCGAGCCGTCGCTGCTTGCGCCGCCGGTCAATGTGTTGCGGCTCAGCCTGCATCCGGGCGGCGTTGCGCCGCGCATCGTCAACCTCGCCGAATGGCGGGCACATCTGCTCGAACGGCTGAAGCACGCCATCGGCGACCCGGTGCTGATCGAGCTGGAACGGGAATTGCGGGCCTATCCGTCCGGGCTGAAGAGCGCACGGCCGGCCCCGGTCGAGCCGAGCGGTATCGTGCATCCGCTCCGGCTGGCGCATGGCGATCAGGTGCTGTCCTTCATCAGCACGATCACCGTCTTCGGCACGCCGCTCGATGTCACGCTGTCGGAATTGGCGATCGAATCCTTTTTCCCGGCGGACGAGCAGACGCGGTCGACGTTGGTGCGGCTGGCGAAGGAGCGGGCCGAGCGGTCTTGATCACCCCTGCGGCGGCGTCGCCCTTCTCGTTCGCGTGCGTTCAAGCCCAAGCTGGCGTTCGCGCCAGATGATGAAGATGCCGGCCGCCACCACGATCAGACCGCCGGCCAGCGTGTTGAGCGATGCCACATCGCCGAACACAAGATAGCCGACGACGACGCCGAGGATCATCGAGGTGTATTCGAAGGGCGCCACGACCGAGGCCTCGGCGTGACGGTAGGCCGAAGTCATCAGGATCTGGCCGAGCCCGCCGCAAAAGCCGGCGACAACCAGAAGGGCGGCCTGCGTCGGCGTCAACGCCTGCCAGCCGAAGGGCACCGAAAACAGCGCCATGACGCTCGCCGTCACCGAGAACCAAAGCACGATCGTCGCCGTCTTCTCGGTCTGGACGAGGTTGCGCACCAGAAGCATGGCCACGGCGGAGATCGCGGCGGCGGCGAAGGCGGCGATGACGCCCAGCAACTCCTGGTCATCGAGCGCCGCGCCCGAGCGCAGCAGCGTCAGCTCCGGCCAGGAGATGATCAGGACGCCGACCAGGCCGACAGCGACCGCGCTCCAGCGGTAGACGCGGATCGCCTCGCCGAGGAAGATCGAGGAGAACACCACCACCAGCAGCGGCTGCGCGTAGTTCAGCGTGATCGCTTCGGGCAGCGGCAGCCTGGTCAGCGCGAAGAAGCCGAGCCCCATGGCGCCGACGCCGACAAGGCCGCGCGCGACGTGGTTGAACGGCCGTTTCGTGGCGAATGCCGTGGCCAGATGCCCCCTGGACGCCAGGAAGGCGATGATCGGGAAGATGGCGAAGAAGGAGCGGAAGAAAACGATCTGCCCGGCGGGCACATCGCCGGCCGCCTTGATGCAGGTCTGCATGCCGACAAAGACCACCACCGAGACGATCTTCAGCGCGATGCCCCGCAGCGTGCTGTGGTGGCCGGCGTGTCCGCCGTCGCCTTCCGGCTCCGCCCCGCCGCTCACCTTGGCGATGCGTCCCGGATCGCCGCCCAGATGCGCGCCGGCGTGGCCGGCATCTCGATATGCCTGATGCCGTGGGCGCGCCAGAGCGCGTCGGTCACCGCATTGAGCGCCGCCGGCGTGGCGCCGATCGTGCCGGCCTCTCCTGCCCCCTTGATGCCCAGCGCATTGGTGGTCGAAGGCACGTTGCGGGTCTCGAAGTGGAAGAACGGGAAATTGTCGGCGCGCGGCATGGCATAATCCATGAAGCTTGCCGTCAGGAGTTGGCCGTCCTCGCTATAGACGGTGTTCTCGGTCAGGGCCTGGCCGATGCCCTGGACGACGCCGCCATGCACCTGGCCGGCAAGCAGGATCGGATTCACGGTGACGCCGAAATCGTCGACGATGGTGTAGCGCAGGATCTCGGTGGCGCCGGTGTCGGGATCGATCTCGACCTCGCAGATATGGGTGCCGTTGGGATAGGTGCACTCGTCCTGGACAAATTCGCCAAAGCCCTTGAGGTCGTCCGGGGTTTTCGCCGCCCTGGCGACGCCGGCGAAATCGATCGCGCGATCGGTGCCGACGATGCGGGCGACGCCACCGGACAGTTCGATATCACTGGCCGAGGCTTCGAGCTCGTCGGCTGCGATGCGCCTGATCTTGTTCGCCAGATCCTCGCCAGCGCGGGAGGCCGAAACACCGCCGAGCGGGATCGAGCGCGAGCCGCCGGTGCCGCCGCCAGCCTTCAGATCGTCGGTGTCGCCCTGGCGGACCTGAATGCGGTCGATCGGCAGGTCGAGCTTGTCCGACAGGAACTGCGCATAGGCGGTGGCATGGCCCTGTCCGTTGGTCTGCGTGCCGATCTTCAGCGTCACCGTGCCATCGCCGTTGAGCTCGACAAAAGCCGGCTCGGAGCCCGGGAAGGCGCAGGCCTCGATATAGGTCGCCATGCCGATGCCGCGGATCTTTCCCGCCGCCTTCGACCGTTCGAGCCGCTGCGGAAACGCCTTCCACTCCGCCCGCTCGATGGCGCGGTCCATGTGGCCGGCGAACTCGCCGGTGTCGTAGAGGCGGCCGGTCTGGGTGCGATATGGGAACTGCTCGGGGCGGATGAAATTGCGGCGGCGGATCTCCTCGACCGGCAAGCCCAGATCATGCGCGCAGGCATCGACCAGCTTCTCCAGCAGCAGCGCCGCTTCCGGGCGGCCGGCGCCGCGATAGGCATCGACCGGACAGGTGTTGGTGTAGAGGCCGGTCACCGAGACGTCGATCGCCCCTATGTCGTAGACGCCTGTCGACATGGTGACTCCGACATAGGGGATGAACGGACCATATTGCGAAACATAAGCGCCGATATTGGCCAGCAGCTCGACCTTCATGCCGAGGAAGCGGCCGCCCTTGTCGAGCGCCATCTCGGCCTTGACGACATTGTCGCGCCCCTGGGCGTCGGTGAGGAAATGCTCGGTGCGATCGCCGGCCCATTTGACCGGCCGTCCGAGCCGTTTGGCGGCCTCCAGCACCAGCGGATACTCGCGATAGACGAAGGCCTTCGGGCCGAAGCCGCCGCCGACGTCCGGCGTGATGATGCGCAGCTCGCTCTTCTTGATCTTGAACAGGTCGGCGATGATGTACTGCATCGAATGCACGCCCTGCGACCCGGTGGTCAGCACGAAGCGGCTCTCGGCCACGTTCCATTCGCCGATCGCCGAACGCGGCTCCATGTAGTTGCAGACCAGCCGGTTGTTGATGAATTCGATGCGGGTGATGTGGGCGGCCCTGGCGAAGGCAGCCGCGGTCTTCTGGTTGTCACCAATATGGTAGTTGAAGGCGCGGTTGGAGCCGAGTTCTGGCCAGACCAGCGGCGTGCCTTCATCCAGCGCCGTGGCGGTGCCGGAAGCGGCATCCTCGCTGTCATAGTCGACCTCGATCAGCTCGGCCGCGTCCTGCGCCAGCGCGCGGCTGTCGGCGACGACGAAAGCCACCGCATCGCCGACATAGTTGACCCTGTCGCCGCACAGGATCGGGATGTCGCGGGTCGGCGCCCTGGTGCCGTCGGGCTGGCGCTGCATGACGCCAGATTTGAGCTTGCCGAGATGGGCGATGTCCTTGCCGGTCAGCACAAGATGCACGCCCGGCGCCGCTGACGCCGCTTCGGTGGATGTGATGGTGAAGCCCGCCTTGGCGACAGGCGAGCGCAGCACATAGCCATGCAGCAGGCCGGCCGGCTTGATGTCATCGGTATAGCGGCCCTCGCCCTTGAGGAAGGCCTGGTCTTCGCGACGCAACACGGAGGCGCCCATGCCGAATTTCGGTGCGACGACGGTCATGGATGCCTCGCGATGACGGTGGGGGGATGGATGCCTGAAATAGGCATAGGCGCAGTTTTGTCGAGTGACCGTTTCGTGTAAAGAGCGCGAACCTCGAATTTTTTGGACCAGCGGGCCCGTTTGCCGCGCCGGGAACAGACAGGAAAACCCTTGGGAATGCGCACCGATACCGGCCATGTCTTCAAGCTCGAAGACTATCGCCCCAGCGACTATCTCATTTTGCAGACCAGCCTCGTTTTCCGCCTTTCCCCCGAGGCCACCCGCGTCATCGCCACGCTCACCATCGAGCGGCGCGAAGGCGTTGCCGCAACGGCGCCGCTGGTGCTCGACGGCGACAGGCTGACGCTGCTCGGCATTGCCATTGACGGCCGTGACCTCCAGCCGGAGGACTACGCGGCGACGCCGGACGAACTCGCCGTCCTGAAGCCGCCGGCCGCCTTCCGCTTCGAGCTGGTGCTGGAAACCGAAATCGCGCCGGCGCGCAACGAAGCGCTGATGGGACTCTATCGCTCCAGCAACGTCTATTGCACGCAATGCGAAGCCGAGGGTTTTCGGCGCATCACCTATTTCCTCGACCGGCCTGACATCCTCTCGGTCTACACGGTGCGCATCGAGGCCCCGCACAACGAAGCGCCGCTGCTGCTCTCCAACGGCAATCCTGTCGACAGCGGCGCGCTCGCCGATGGCTGGCACTATGCGGTCTGGCACGACCCCTTCCCCAAGCCCTCCTATCTGTTCGCGCTGGTGGCCGGCGCGCTCGGCAAGGTCGCCGACAGCTTCACCACGCTGTCCGGCCGCACGGTCGAGCTCGGCATCTATGTCGAGCCGGGCAAGGAGCGGCTCGCCGGCTATGCGATGGATGCGCTGAAGCGCTCGATGAAATGGGACGAGGAAGCCTTCGGCCGCGAATACGACCTCGACGTCTTCAACATCGTCGCCGTCTCCGACTTCAACATGGGCGCGATGGAGAACAAGGGCCTCAACATCTTCAACGACAAGTATGTGCTGGCCGACGAGGAGACCGCGACCGATGCCGACTTCGCCAATATCGAGGCGATCATCGCGCATGAGTATTTCCACAATTGGACTGGCAACAGAATCACTTGCCGCGACTGGTTCCAGCTCTGCCTGAAGGAAGGGCTGACCGTTTACCGCGACCACGAATTCTCCGCCGACCAGCGCTCGCGGGCGGTCAAGCGCATCGCCGAGGTGCGCACGCTGCGCGCCCACCAGTTCCCCGAGGACCAGGGGCCGCTGGCGCATCCGGTCAGGCCGCGCCGCTACCGCGAGATCAACAACTTCTATACGGCGACCGTCTACGAGAAGGGTTCGGAAGTGGTGCGCATGATCCGCACCATCCTCGGCGCCGAAGCGTTCCGCGCCGGCATGGACCTCTATTTCGAGCGCCATGACGGAGAGGCGGCGACCATCGAGGATTTCCTGAAAGTGTTCGAGGACGCCTCGGGGCGCGACCTGTCGCAATTCGCGCTCTGGTACCATCAGGCGGGCACGCCGAACCTGACCGTCAGTTCCTCGCACAACGCACGGGCAAAGGAGTTCACGCTGGAGATCGAACAGTCGGTGCCGCCGACGCCGTCGGAGAGCCGCAAGCGGCTGATGCACATTCCGCTCGGCTTCGGTCTGGTCGGTGCCGGCGGCAAGCCCGTCTCTTACGATGACGTCGAGGGCGCCACCGTCGAGGACGGCGTCATCCACATCCGCAAGCGCCGGCATGTCGTGCGCTTCACCGGCGTCGCCGAGCGCCCGGCGGTGTCGCTCAACCGCGGCTTCTCGGCACCGGTCACGCTGTCGGTCGAGCAGAAGACCGACGACCAGTTCTTCCTTGCCGGCCATGATAGCGACAGTTTCTCGCGCTGGCAGGCCTTCAACACGCTGCTCACCGATGCGCTGATCGCAGCCTTCCGC
>NZ_RZOF01000348.1:0-6598 GCF_003998955.1 Mesorhizobium sp. M4B.F.Ca.ET.017.02.2.1
GGCCAGCCGAGCTACGATGCCGTCGAGGGCGGGCAGGGCGAGCTCTATTCCAGCGCCATCGTCATGCCGGCCGATGGCGGGCAGTCAGTCGCATCGCCGGTCGATGGCAGCGCCTCGATCCCGCTCGATCTCATCCGCGGCAAGCGCTTCGCCTTCAACAATCCGGACTCCATGTCCGGCCTGCTCGGGCTGACGCGCGACCTGGACGCGATGGGCGAAAGCCTCGACATTTTTGCTTCGCAGATACAGAGCGGCGGCCACCGTTCATCGATCGTCGCCATTGCCGAGGGCAGGGCCGATGTCGCGGCGATCGACTGCGAGAGCTGGGCTCTGGCCAATCGCTTCGAGCCGGCGGCAAGGCACGTGAAGGTCGTCGGCTGGACGAGACGGCGCAAGGGCCTGCCGTTCATCACCGCCCGCGCCACTCCGCCAGAGACGGTAGCGGCGTTGCGCCTAGCGATCGAGGGCCTCGAGTGACTCAGCCAAGCAACCGCTCGTCGAGCGGATAGCTCGAGAGCTGCTGGTTGCCGGTCTCGGTGATGAGGATCTGCTCCTCGATCTTGACGCCCTCGCGTCCGCCCAGCCGGCCGATATAGCTTTCGACGCACAGCACCATGCCGGCTTCGAGCACGCCGTCCGGCGTATCCTCGGTCCAGTCGCTGGCATGCGGCAGCGTCGGATATTCGTCCGCCAGGCCGACGCCGTGGTAGAGCACGCCGTAGCGGGTCGGGAAACAGTCGCCGGGCGGCACCGCGGCGCGCTCGACAAGCTCGCGGAAGGAGATGCCCGGGCGCATCAGTTCGGTGTTGTGGGCGATCTGGTCGGCGGCGATGCGGAAAAGATCGCGCTGCTCGTTCGAGGGTTTGCCGTCGCCGCAGAGCCAGGTGCGCGAGAGGTCGGCGCAGAAGCCATACGGGCCGATCAGGTCGGTGTCGAAAGCGACGAGATCGCCGGCCTCGACGACGCGCGACGAGCATTCCTGGAACCAGGGATTGGTACGCGGCCCAGAAGACAGCAGCCTGGTCTCGATCCATTCGCCGCCGCGCGCGATGTTGCCGCGATGCAGCTCCGCCCACAGCTCGTTTTCGGAAATGCCTGGCTCCAGCGCCCGTTCCATCTCGCCCATCGCCGCCTCGCAGGCGACGATCGAACGGCGCATGGCGAGGATCTCGTCCGGCGATTTGATCAGCCGCGCGCTCTCCATCACCGCCTCGCCATTGCCGATGCTGACGCCGAGGCGGGCAAGCTCCTCGGCGCCCTCCGGGTTGATGTGGTCGACGGCGATGCGGCGGTTGCCGCCGCCATGTTGCGCCACCAGATCCGCGATGCCTGCGGCCCAGCGGCGGACCTTCAACGGCGTCAGCTCGCCGCTGTAGAGATACATCCACGACACCGAGGGTCGCACCTCGTCGACGACACCGGAATGATCGGACAGGTGCTCGCAGGAAAAATAGTCGAACAGCACCACCGGCCCTTCGGCGGCAACGAAGCAATGGCGGGTCGGATTGTGCGCGACCCAGAGCTGCATATTGGTC
Organism: Mesorhizobium sp. M4B.F.Ca.ET.017.02.2.1; assembly: GCF_003998955.1. Classification (NCBI taxonomy): domain Bacteria; kingdom Pseudomonadati; phylum Pseudomonadota; class Alphaproteobacteria; order Hyphomicrobiales; family Phyllobacteriaceae; genus Mesorhizobium; species Mesorhizobium sp. M4B.F.Ca.ET.017.02.2.1. The sequence continues at coordinate 1,536 of NZ_RZOF01000348.1, forward strand.
GAGTCGGTGGCGTAGCGGATGTTGACGGGGTCGTAGAGCAGGGCGCCGGCATAGCCGCGGCGCTTCAATTCGGAGCGGATGCGGTCGAGCCGGTATTTGCGCATGGCGGCAAGGTCGGGAGCGGCGATGCCGGCCGCCTGCCATTCGGCCTCGGCCTGCGCGCCGTAGCCCAGCACATGCTGGTTGAGCGAGGCCGCCTTCTGGCGGGAGGCTTCACGCAGCGCTTCAACGGAGCCGGCCGCTTCCGGTTCGAACGGCATGATCTTGCGATGGCGGCCGAAGCGTTGTGTCTCCATGCGGTCCCTCCGAAGCGCGCTACGGCGCCGTGATCTTGTGAAGCCTGGTAATGGTGAGTTGGCGGGTCGCAGGGGTGCCGCCGAGCAACTGAGGTACCGCAACCTGCCGATGGATGGTGTCTATCGTGTAGCCGGCCTTGGCGATCCTGTCGAAAATGATCGAATTCGGCTCGCCGTCGTCAGCCGCCAGGACAAGCACGGCTGGTTCGCGGATCGACGCGGCAAAATCGGGTATCTCGTCGTCGAGCACGACGAGATCGGAATCGACAAGACGCAAATTGCCGGCCCAGAACCAGCTGGATATCACCGTGCGGACCGACCCTTCGGACATGAGCTGGCCGTACAGCGAATGATAGTCCATCCGCACGATGCGCCCGCGACTGTCTCCACCGTACACCTGCATGTACCAGCTTACCGGCAGCACCAGGATGGCGAGGACGGCGCCGGCGAAGACAATCGTGGCTTGCGTCTTCCTGCCCCTGTCGCCCATGGCATCCAGACGCATGGCAAGGGCAGCGGGCAGCAGAACGAAAACCGGAAGCATCCAACGATCGCGAAATTGCGTCACGCCGCCCGCCAGCACCACCGCCAGCGTAATCAGCAGAGCAAAAGCAATCGCGCGCCAGAGCAGCTTTTCGGGCCAGGGCCAAGGCTCTGACGATGGCGTGGGTCTCCTGATTGCCACCAAAAACGCAACGGCGAAGACGGCGATCGGAAGCCCGGCGAAGTTGAGTATCGCCTTGCCCAACCCGAACACGCCGAGCGATGCCGTCGCCGCCGCGCTGCCACCCTCGGCAACGCCGAAGCCGTCGCTGTGCAACAGCAAGTCTTCGAGATGCGCGAGGCTCCAGTGGAATGTCGGGAGACAGGCAAGCATGGCCACCACCACGCTGATCGGGAAGCGGCGGTCGAAGATCGCCGCGCGCGTTTCGCGCAGCGACAGCGCCGCCAGGAGCAGCGCGGCGAGAAAGATGACATTGTTGTATTTCGACAGCATCGCCGCGGCCGTTGCCAGGCCGAACAGCACATAGGCGGCGAGGGATCGCCGTTTCAGCAGCTCGACCAGGGCCAGGAACAGCACCGACGAAAAGCAGAATATGGCGACCGAGTGGGTGAGGGCATGCTGCATTTCCCAGATGATCTGTGGAAACAGAAGCAGGCCGAACATGGCGGCAGCGGCAGCACGATTCGAGAAGCCGAGCCGGCGTACCGCGGTGAAGTATGCTGTGAGGCCTCCGGCCAGCAGACCGTATTTCACGATCTTGAGGGCGAGGATGCTGGTTCCGACCAGCGAGGCCGACAGGTGGGCAAGCCACGTGTAGAGCGGTGGCTGCGAGCTGCCGTAGCCAGCCGCCAGGACTCGCATCACCATCAATTGCTCGGATTCATCGACGCCGACGCCAGTGCCTGCCCAGTGCGACGACAGCGTCATCACCACGACCTGGACAAGGCAGTATGTGACGGCAAAGGCGAGCGCGGCGTTGAATGGACCGGCCTTGTCGTCGCAAAGCCAGTCGGTCCATTTCTCTAGATGCTGCAAGGACGTCGTCTTCCGATAGCGGCCGGTCGAACCGTGCTTGGTCGAAACGCCAACTACACGATCCGGCACGCGCTGTCGCCCTTTTACGTGCGCATCTTCTCGCCGCTCGGGTCGAAGGGCGGCTCGACATTGATGCGGGCCGGACGGCGGTGGCCGAGGATCTCGATCTCAAACAGGCCGGCGCTTTCGTCCTCGGCCAACGCCGCCGGCACATAGCCCTGCGCCATCGACTTTTGGACGTAGTGCGCATAGCCGCCCGAAGTGACCCAGCCGACCACGCGCCAGTCGCCATCGGCGATGCCGCGCACTGCGGAGGCGCCTTCGGCAGCCTGCGAACCGCGCACTTCCTTGCCCTTGGTGTCGAAGCGCGGCGCGCCATAGCCATGCGGCTTTTCCACGGTGCCGTAGTCCTTGCTGACCTTGGCCCAGATCGGCTCGTCGCCCATCACATCGGCGTCGGCTGCATCGACGATGAAGGAGACGCGGCGCAACTTCGGGCCTTCGGCGTGCTCCTTGGCGGACGCCTCACGGCCGATGAAGTCGTTCTTCTCCAGCTTGATGAAGCGGTCCATCGAGCCCTCGAACGGACCGTAGATCGGGCGCAATTCGCGGAACCAGGTCGGGAAATTCTTTTCCAGGCGCATCGACAGAAGCGCGCGCATGCCGAAGTCGACGAGGCCGAATTCCTCGCCGGCTTCCTTGATCGCCTTATAGACGAGGCGCTGATAGGCGGGCGCCATCCAGATCTCGTAGCCTAGGTCGCCGGTATAGGTGATGCGGTTGACCATGCAGGGCGCGCCGCCGACCGCCATCTCGCGGAAATCCATGAAGCGGAAGGCCTTGGTCGAGACATCGACATCGACCAGCTTCTGCAGCAGGTCGCGGGATTTCGGCCCGGCGATCGACAGGCCGACCAGCGTCTGGTCGAAACGGTGGATGCGCACCGAACCGTCCTTCGGCAGGTGTTTCTCGAACCAGCGCATGTGGTATTTCTGCGCGGCGGACGAGCCCCAGATCATGAACCGGTCCTCACCCGACTTGGCGATGGTGAAGTCGCCGATCAGCTTGCCGAACTCGTTGACCATCGGGGTCAGCACGATGCGGCCAACCTTCGGCATGCGGTTGGTCATCAGCCGGTTGAGGAATTCCTCGGCTGCTGGTCCGGAGACTTCGTATTTGGCGAAGTTGGCGATCTCGGTGACGCCGACCTTCTCGCGCGTGGCGCGCACTTCCTCGCCGATCGGGCCGAAATCGTTGGAGCGGTGGAAGGAGACGATGTCCTTCGGTTCGGTGCCCTTCGGTGCGAACCATAGCGGGGTCTCCAGACCCCACGAGTCGCCCATGACCGCGTTGTTGGCGAGCATGGTGTCGTAGAGAGGCGTCGTCTGCGCCGGGCGAGCGGCCGGCAGTTCCTCGTTGGGGAAGCGGATCGAGAAGCGGCGCGAATAGTTCTCGCGCACCTTGGCGTTGGTGTAGCGCAGGCCGGCCCATTCGCCGAAGCGGGCGACATCCATGCCCCAGACGTCGAAGCCGGGATCGCCATGCACCATCCAGTTGGACAGCGCGAGGCCGACGCCGCCGCCTTGGCTGAAGCCGGCCATGACGGCGCAGGCGCACCAGAAATTGGTCAGGCCCTGCACTGGGCCAACCAGCGGATTGCCGTCGAGCGCGAAGGTGAAGGGGCCGTTGATGATCTGCTTGATGCCGGCCTTCTCGATGCCGGGGAAATGCTTGAAGCCGATCTCCAGCGACGGCGCGATACGGTCGATGTCGGGCTGCAGGAGCTCATGGCCGAAATCCCAGGGCGTGTTGACCGGCGACCACGGCTTGCAGGCCTTTTCATAGGTGCCGAGCAGGATGCCGTTGCGCTCCTGACGGGTGTAGATCTCGCCCTTGAAATCGAGCACGCCGATCATCTCGCGACCGGTCGACTTGTTGAATTCCTCGACCTCCGGCATCGGCTCGGTGAGCAGGTACATATGCTCCATCGCCAGCACCGGCAGCTCGACACCGACCATGCGCCCGATCTCGCGCGCCCACAGGCCACCGCAGTTGACGACATGCTCGGCGTGAACCGTGCCCTGCTCGGTAACGACGTTCCAGGTGCCGTCCGGCTGCTGCGTCAGGTCGACGACGCGGTTGCGCAGTACGATCTCAGCGCCGAGCTTTTTCGCCGCCTTGGAATAGGCGATGGTGGTGCCGGAGGGGTCGAGATGGCCTTCGACCGGGTCCCACATGGCGCCGACGAAATTCTTCTCGTCCATCAGCGGGAACATCGCCTTGGCTTCCGACGGCGTGATCAGCTCGGTGTCCATGCCGAGATAGCGGCCCTTGGCGTGGGCAAGGCGCAGAAAGTCCATGCGCTCCGGCGTGTCGGCCATCATCACGCCGCCGGTGAGATGCAGCGAGCACGACTGGCCGGAAATCTCCTCGATCTCCTTATAGAGCTGCACCGTATAGGCCTGCAGCTTGGCGACGTTGGGGTCGCCGTTCAGCGTGTGAAAGCCGCCCGCGGCATGCCAGGAGGAGCCTGAGGTCAATTCCGAACGCTCGATCAGCATAATGTCGGTCCAGCCGGCCTTGGCCAGATGGTAGAGCACCGAGCAGCCGACGACGCCGCCGCCAATGACAACCGCTTTGACATGAGATTTCATACAGATAGGTCCGTGTTTGAAGAGTTTGAATCGAGTGAGCGAGGCGTGAAGACAAAGCGGAGATCGGATACCGCGATGTTTTCGGTTAGCCTGCCATCAAGCGTGGCAAGGATGGTTTCACAGACGGAAGTGCGATGTTTCAGGACGTCATGGTTCCAAACGCGCAGGATCGAATAACCTTGGGCGCGCATGAACTCGTCGCGGCGGCGGTCATATGAACTGTCTGCATGCTGGTGGCCGTCGATTTCCACGACGAGCCAATTTTCGCGGCATGCGAAGTCCGCAAAAAAGGGGCCGATGGAAAACTGGCGCGGGAAGCGGTAGCCGCCAAGCTTGCGACCCTTCAGTTCGAGCCAAAGCAATGCTTCGGCCTGATTGCCTGCTTGACGCAGGTTTCTTGCTCGCTTGGTGGTGCCTTGTTTGCGGCGGCTTCGCGTTTGAGAAGCGCCTTCCCCCACTCCGTCGCCGCTTCGCGGCGCCACCTCTCCCCCCTCCGGAGGGAGAGGAAGGGAGCCGGCTGGAATCGCCTCGCGCCTTTCCTCGCCCCCGTCGATCGGGGGAGAGGTGTCGGGC
>NZ_RZOF01000349.1:0-6591 GCF_003998955.1 Mesorhizobium sp. M4B.F.Ca.ET.017.02.2.1
ACGAGAAGCGCGGCCGCAACTGGCAGCCGCTGCCGGACGAGCCGATGCTCGCCATGGCCTCGGCCACGCCAAGGCAGCCGGCGCCTGCCACCGCCCCAGTCCTGGTCGCGTCCGCCGAGCCGCTGGTCAAGACGATTGTCCGTCCGGATCCGGCCAAGCAGGCCTTGATGACCGCTGCCGTGGAGCCCGCGTCGGCGGCCAGCTCGGCAACGAACCGAGCCGGTGCTGCCGAGCAAACCTATGTGACCGCCGCCATCGCGCCTGCGGCGAAGGCGGGCCGCGTCGCGGCGAAACCGGTTGTGGTGGCGATGCAGGAGCCGATGGCGGAGCCGGATGCTTCGCGTTTCGGCGGCGCCCTGAACAACCGCTACATCACCTCGGTGCCGAGCGCGCCGCGGGAAGCCGCGATGGGTTTCCAGTCGACGCCCGAGAACACCGATGCCATCGGCGCGATGATCGTCAGCCAGAGCCGGCCGCTCGAAGCCTACTGATCTGACCGGCAATCGATGGTCCGCCTGGCAGCATGGCGGATCATTCCCGCTGGTGCATGTTCCAAACCGCTCTGAAAAATCCTAGATCAGTGCGATGTCGAAACGAATCGCCGGTCCAGAGATCGAACGCCTGATCCAGCTCCTGGCCAAGGTGCCGGGGTTGGGGCCGCGTTCGGCCAGGCGCGCCGCGCTCCATCTGATCAAGAAGAAGGAGCAGCTGCTTGAGCCTCTCGCCGCTGCCATGGGCGAGGCGGTCGACAAGGTGCGCATCTGCTCGACCTGCGGCAATGTCGACACCTCCGACCCCTGCATGATCTGCACCGATCCGCGCCGCGATGCCGGCACGCTGATCGTCGTCGAGGACGTCTCGGACCTCTGGGCGCTGGAGCGCGCGGCGGCGATGAATGTGCGCTACCACGTGCTCGGCGGCACGCTGTCGCCGCTCGACGGCATCGGCCCCGATCAGCTCAACATCCGCTCGCTGGTCGACCGCGTCGCCGGCGGCGAGGTCAAGGAGGTGATCCTCGCCGTCAACGCCACGGTCGAAGGCCAGACCACGGCGCACTACCTGACCGACCAGCTCTCCGGCTTCGAGGTCAAGGTGACAAGGCTCGCGCATGGCGTTCCGGTCGGCGGCGAGCTCGACTATCTCGACGAAGGCACGCTGGCCGCCGCGCTGCGGTCAAGGACAGCGTTTTGAGGGCTTCAACGAGGAGGTAGCCTGGAAATGACAGCATTCCTTCGCGCCCCCCTCTGTCCTGCCGGACATCTCCCCCACAAGGGGGGAGATTGGCAGCTTCGCTCGCGGCGTTCTTCCTTCAGCGTTGGCGATTGGCGAAAGCCAAGGCGACGGCCAATCTCCCCCCAAGTGGGGGAGATGTCCGGCAGGACAGAGGGGGGCGCGACAGAACGCAAGCATTCAAAACTGGCTGCGCTTTCCCTCTTCGCGGCTCTGTTCATTTTGCTCCTCACCCTGCCCGCCTCCGCCGCTTCCGTCGACGACCAGTTTCGCTCCTGGCTGCAGAGCGACCTCTGGCCGGAAGCCAAGGCCAAGGGCATCTCCAGGAAAACCTTCGACGAGGCCTTCATCGGCGTGAAGCCGAACCTGAAGCTGCCCGACCTCGTCATGCCCGGCGAGAAGCCGACGACGCCCGAGAAGCAGCACCAGGCCGAGTTCGGGCCGCCCGGCGCCTATTTCGCCGAGAAGACCGTTCGCGCCGTCACCGCCGGCGGACGGACCCGCGAGGGCGCCAATGCGAGGGTGCTGGGGCTGATCGAGAAACGCTACGGCGCGCCGGGCGAGGTGCTTCTGGCGATCTGGGGCCGCGAGACCGGCTTCGGCGCGGCCAAGATGCCCTATGACGCCTTCGAGGTGCTGGGCACCAAGGCCTTCATGTCGACCAAGAAGGATTTCTTCCGCACCGAGGTGCTGGCGGCATTGGAGATCGTCGAGCGCGGGCTGGCGCCGGTCAACGCGATGAAATCGTCCTGGGCCGGCGCGCTCGGCCAGCCGCAATTCATGCCGACCTCCTTCCTCAAGCATGCCGTCGATTTCGACGGCGACGGCCGGCCCGACATCTGGAATTCGACGCCGGATGTGCTGGCCTCGATCGCCAACTATCTCGTCCACTATGGCTGGGTGAGGGGCCGCGGCTGGGGAACCGAGGTGATCGTGCCTGCCAAAGTATCCTGCTCGCTCGAAGGACCCGACCAAGGCAAGAAGATTGCCGACTGGGTGGCGATGGGCATCAGGCGCGCCGACAACAAGGCGTTCCAGGCAAGCGAGCTCAAGGCCGAGGGCTTTCTTCTGATGCCGGCCGGCCGCAGCGGACCGGCTTTCATTGTCACGCCGAATTTCTATGTGCTCAAGCAATACAACACCAGCGACCTCTACGCGCTGTTCATCGGTCATGCCGCCGACCGCATCGCCAGGGGGGACGCCACCTTTACCGCACACTGGGGGCCGGTCGGCGACCTCCACCGCTCCGACATCGCCGCCCTGCAGAGGTCGCTGGAGGCCAAGGGCTACGACGTCGGCAGCGCCGATGGCCTGCCAGGCTTCAAGACGCGCCGCTCGATCGGCGACTGGCAGGCAAAGAACGGTCGCGCCGCCACCTGCTTCCCCGACGCCGCCCTGGTCGCTGCGCTGAAGTAACGGCGAAAAATAGCAAATTGTCCTCGATCGGCGGCGCCCATTGGCCGGCCCATGCCTCGCCTCGCAATGGCTCGTTCTGGTCCAATACGTTGCCTAGCAAATGCGCGTTGCCGGCTTCGGGGCCGCCGGATATGGTGTTGACCAACTGGACAAAAAACACGACGGTAGCGGCTCGATACGCGCGCGACCTCGAAAAGAATTCTGCAATCCTGAGCCGGGAACTCAGGTCGACAAATCAACAAAACAGGGAACGACCACCATGATGCTGGAAAAGTTTGCTCTTCGCTCTCGTGCCTTGCTTGCGGGCGCGGCGTTGTCCGCTCTGCTCGCAGCACCCGCCTTCGCGGTCACGCCGGCCGACACGCTGGTCGAGGGCTTCGCCATCGACGACATCATCTCCATGGATCCGGGCGAGGCGTTCGAACTGTCGACCGCCGAGGTCACCGGCAACACCTATGACCTCCTGGTCCGCCTCGACCTTAGCGACACCTCCAAGGTCAAGGGCGATCTGGCCGAGAGCTGGAGCGTCTCGGACGACGGCCTGACCTACACCTTCAAACTCAAGCCCGGCATGAAGTTCGCCTCCGGCAACCCGATCACTGCTGCCGACGTCGCCTATTCCTTCGAGCGCGCCATCAAGCTGGACAAGAGCCCGGCCTTCATCATCAACCAGTTCGGCATCAGCGGCGACAATGTCGCCGAGAAGGCCAAGGCCGTCGACGACACCACATTCCAGTTCGTCGTCGACAAGGCCTATGCGCCGAGCTTCGTCCTGAACTGCCTGTCCGCAACGGTCGCGTCGGTGGTCGATGCCAAGCTGGTCAAGGAACATGTCGCGGCGGTCACGCCGAGCGCCGACTACAAATGGGACAATGATTTCGGCAATGCCTGGCTGAAGACCGGCTATGCCGGCTCCGGCCAATTCACACTGCGCGAATGGCGCGCCAATGAGGCCGTCGTTCTGGAGCGCAACGACAACTACAATGGCGAGAAGGCCAAGCTCGCCCGCGTTATCTATCGCAACATGAAGGAAAGCTCGGCGCAGCGCCTCGCGTTGGAGGCCGGCGACATCGACGTTGCCCGCAACCTCGAGCCGAACGACCTCGACGCCATCGCCAAGAACGCCGATCTCACCACCACCAGCGCGCCCAAGGGCACGGTCTATTATATCAGCCTCAACCAGAAGAACCCGAACCTCGCCAAGCCAGAAGTCCGCCAGGCGTTCAAATACCTGGTCGACTATGATGCGCTGAGCTCGACCATCCTCAAGGGCATCGGCGAGATCCACCAGTCCTTCCTGCCCAAGGGCGACCTCGGCGCCGTCGATGACAATCCCTTCAAGCTCGACGTCGCCAAGGCCAAGGAACTGCTGACCAAGGCCGGTCTGCCTGACGGCTTCAGCGTGACCATGGATGTGCGCGTCGGCCAGCCGACCACCGGCATGGCGGAATCGATCCAGCAGACGCTCGGCCAGGCCGGCATCAAGCTGGAGATCATCCCCGGCGACGGCAAGCAGACGCTGACCAAGTACCGCGCCCGCAACCACGACATCTATATCGGCAACTGGGGCCAGGACTATTTCGATCCGAACTCCAACGCCCAGACCTTTGCGTCGAACCCGGACAACTCCGACTCCGCCAAGATCAAGACGCTGGCCTGGCGCAACGCCTGGGACATTCCGGACCTGACCAAGCAGACCGAGGCGGCCTTGCTTGAGAAGGATTCCGCCAAGCGTGCCGCGCTCTACGAGGACCTGCAGAAGAAGATCCTCGACACCAGCCCCTTCGTCGTCATCCACCAGCAACTCGAGGTGGCCGGCCTGCGCAAGAACCTGAAGGGCTTCGCGCTTGGCCCGAGCTTCGACACCAATTTCGTCGGGGTGGTCTCGAAGGAATAGCCTCGTCGGACCGCGCGCGTGAGCGTGGCTGAAAACCAGGCGACGGCGGGGCGTGGCAGCGCCCCTGCCGTGGCCGTTCTATCGTCGATCGGCCGCTTCCTGGTCATCGCGGTGACGACCTATCTCGGTCTTCTTGCGGTTACCTTCTTCATCGGCCGCGTCATTCCGATCGATCCGGTTCTGGCCGTGCTCGGCGACCGGGCTCCCACCGCCGTCGTCGAGCGCACGCGTCGCGAGATGGGCCTCGATTTGCCGTTGATCGAGCAGTTCTTCATCTATGTCAAAAGCGCCCTCAGCGGCGATTTCGGCACCTCGGTGCTGACCACAAATCCGGTGATGTCCGACATTCGCCGCGTCTTCCCGGCGACCATCGAACTGGCGACGCTGGGCACGATCATCGGCGCCGTCATCGGCGTGCCGCTCGGCGTACTGGCCGCGGTGAAGCGGGGCAGTCTCATCGACCAGATCGTGCGTATTATCGGACTGATCGGCTATTCCGTGCCGATCTTCTGGCTGGGACTGCTCGGCCTCGTCCTGTTCTACGCCAAGCTGCAATGGGTGGCCTTTCCTGCGCGGCTCGACGTCGTCTACGAATACACCTTCACGCCGATCACCGGCTTCTACCTCCTCGACGCGGCGATGCAGGGGCAATGGGATGTCTTCTACGACGCCTTCCGCCACATCATCCTGCCGGCCTCGCTGCTCGGCTATTTCGCGCTCGCCTATATTAGCCGCATGACCCGCTCCTTCATGCTGAACGAGATGGCGCAGGAATATATCGTCGCTGCGCGCGCCAAGGGCCTGTCGGAAACGCGCATCATCTGGGGCCATGCGCTGCGCAACGCAGCGGTTCCGATGGTCACGGTGATCGCGCTTTCCTATGCCAGCCTGCTCGAAGGCTCGGTGCTGACCGAGACCGTGTTCTCCTGGCCGGGCATCGGCCTCTACATCACCAATTCGCTGCAAAACGCCGACATGAATGCGGTGCTCGGCGGCACCATCATCATCGGCTCGGTCTTCATCGGCATCAATCTTCTTTCCGACCTGCTCTACCGCGTGCTCGATCCGAGGACCAAGACTGCATGAGCGCCGAGATCATCCAGAGCCGTCGCGAATGGCTGCTCAGCGACCGGCCGGCCTCGCGCATGCAGGCAAGGCTCGGCCGCGCCTATGTGGCGTGGCGGCGCTTCTCCGCCAACCGGCTGGCGGTTCTCGGCCTGCTGATCATCATCGCCCTGCTGGTGCTCGCCGCCTTCGCCGACGTGCTGGCGCCCTATTCGCCGACCGTCGGCGACCTCAAGAATGCGCGCCTGCTGCCGCCCGGCGCCGCGCACTGGTTCGGCACCGACGACCTCGGTCGCGATATCTACTCGCGCATCGTCTACGGCTCGCGCTGGACACTCTATGTGGTGATCCTCGTCGCCGTCATCGCCGCGCCGATCGGCCTTCTGGTCGGCACGGTCGCCGGCTACGCCGGCGGCTGGACCGACGCCGTCCTGATGCGCATCACCGACATCTTCCTCGCCTTCCCGAAACTGGTGCTGGCGCTGGCCTTCGTCGCCGCGCTTGGCCCCGGCATCGAGAACGCCGTGCTGGCGATCGCCATCACCTCCTGGCCGCCTTACGCCCGCATCGCGCGCGCCGAGACGCTGACCGTGCGCAATTCGGATTTCATCAAGGCGGTGCAACTGATGGGCGCCTCGCCGTTCCGCATCGTGCTGCGCCACATCATGCCGCTCTGTATCTCCTCGCTGATCATCCGGGTGACGCTCGACATGGCCGGCATCATCCTGACTGCCGCCGGTCTCGGCTTCCTCGGCCTCGGCGCGCAGCCGCCGCTGCCCGAATGGGGCGCGATGATCGCGTCCGGCCGGCGCTTCATCCTCGACCAGTGGTGGGTGGCCGCCGCACCGGGTGCCGCCATCCTCATTGTCAGCCTCGGCTTCAACCTGCTCGGCGACGGCCTGCGCGACGCGCTCGATCCGAGGAGCGGCGACCAATGAGCGCGCAGTCAAAGGGGCCACTCCTCGACGTCGACGATTTGCGGG
>NZ_RZOF01000034.1:0-30945 GCF_003998955.1 Mesorhizobium sp. M4B.F.Ca.ET.017.02.2.1
CTTCCGATTTGTGACGCTGCCGACATCAGCTCCCGAGTGTTCGGGGCGCCGAACAGGCCGCCATCGAGGACCTCGTTGGAGGCCCAGCGAACGACGCCATCGCGGTCCAGCAGGAACTGGCCGACGAGCTGCCCTATGCCGGTTGCCATCATCTGTTGATCCGCTTCAGTGATGTCGTAGCCGTCTTTCTTGTTCAGATATTCGAGCGCCGCAAACGGGTCCATCGGTTCCGGCATCTCGTCCGGCAATTCGACCCGTATCGACTTCACATCGCTCATCGAAACCTTTTGCGGCCATGCGCTCTCGTCTTCGGTGATCTGCATATTCGGCAACCCAAAGGCGCGGTGTGAAGTCCGCTCCGGATCGGATGCCGCGAGGCCTAGCATCGGATGGTAGCGGAGATAAAGGCGCGCCCGCTCGACAGGGGTGTTTACCACCGTCAGGCTTTCGATGCCCTTCGCATTGAGGGCTGGGGTGAGTTGCGAAAGTATGGCGATATGGCGCCTGCAAAAGGGGCAATGCAAGCCTCTATACAGTCCGACCAGCACTGGTTTCTCGCCTCGGAAATCGTCGATGGCGATCTTGCCCTCGCGGGTAATGGCGTCGAGCACGAAATTGGGCGCCGTTTCGCCAAGTTGCAGCGGGCCTATGTTGAGACGTTCTGGCATGCTGATCCCTCCTCCCGGGTCAATTCACGACGGATGTGCGGGCGGGCGGCTTGAGCTCATGTGCGGCACATACGTCCTTGGGCATGCTGAAATCGCGGTCGGCCTTAGTCAGGTCGGCGTCGATAGTCCAATTATAGCACGGAGTGGGCGGACGCTAAGGCGTTCTTAAGGAGGGCCACGCTTACCAGATGGCGCTGGTGTCGCTCTCGGCGGCGCCGCGAATCTGTGCTAAGCGCCGCTCAAATCAATCAAAGGACGACAGCTGTGAACGAACTCACTGTGGCCGAGGCGACCGAGAACATCTACGCCTCACTCCGAGCGGACAATGCCGACATCGATGCACATATCGCGACACTCAAGGCGGCGCTGGCACGAGAGGGGAAAAAACAGGCGGTGTTCGATCCGGCCAAATTGGCGCAGAGCAACCGCTCCGGTCGCAAGTTGATGCAGGCCTATTTTCGGCAGCGCGGCGTGAGCGTGAGCTTTTCGGAGTAAGTCTGCTCGCGCCTCTATCTCGTTCATCGACGGCGCAGCCTGATTGGCCGAAGTGAACGACAGTTCTGCACCTCATATCGTCATTCCGGAGGTGGGTCCGCTCTCTGACGCCGGACATTGGCGCGGTTGAGACCGGCACGCCTTTCGCGCAAGCAGGCACTGTTCCCCACCCGATCCACCGCGAACTGCTTGCCATGAAAAGAAATGGTTAAGTTCGGGCCCTGCTTGCTTCGCCCCTACATTGTTTTCAGATCAGTCGTCTTTAGGTTTGCTGCTTAAGATGGCTGCGTTCGCGGAAAGGGCGTCGAAGTGCGTTTCATCCTTCTGTTGTCGTTTCTCGCTTCTCTCGCGTCGTCGACCGTTTTGGCGAAGGAGGTCTATCACAACGTGGCCAGCCGAGATTCGTTGTATCGCGCCAACATACTCGGCCGCATGATGAACGCTCTGACGCTACACAAAGAATTTGACGATAAATGCGATTTGGTTCCACTGATAGATATTAAGGCATTGGAAAATTACTACAAAAGGCTGACTTGGAGTCTTAGCCCTTCAGATATCACACTGGTACAAAAAATCTACTTCGACGCCCAAAGCACTTGGAGCGTGAAAGACGGCGGGATACCCGGAGAAGAGTGTGATGACCTGGGCGCTGAAATTCTTGATTTCGATATTGGAACCTCGAATCCCCGCGAAGAGATGCTAAGTCTACTCGATGCGACGCCGCGTGGCAGTTCACAGTATAAAATCCACGCAGCAGCGGTGGCATGGGGTGGATATCTCGGGGCTTCCATTACCTGTCCAGACTACTCTGTCAGTTCGGTCGCCGTGAATAAGATCCAAGAAAGCAATAGGGACGAGTTCCGAATTCCGTACCTATTGGCACTGATGGCCGCCGTTAAAGCTCCTCCTGATTGTCGAGATGTAGAGCCTTTAGCACGTGATGGCGGTGTGTATCGCGCTAGAAAGAAGTGAGAAGACCTGAGCCTACGCGTTCGTCCCATGGCAGCCCGGCCGCAGTCTATGAGCTGTTGGAGCTGGCGAGAGGTGGAGTCAAGCTGGGTGCAGTGAGGCGCAGGCGCGGCCTTCAGGACCGCGCGGCTTCCTCCGAAACCCATTTGCGGAACGCAGCGATAGGACCAGTTCCCCGGTGGTGATCTCCTCGTGGAGCACGGAGAGGTCTCCGATCGCGACGCCCTGGCTCATGGCCGCGGCGCGATAGGCCATATCGGCGCTGGGAAAGGCCTCACCCGAGTTCAAATCGAGAAGATTAGGCGCGAATTGCCCAGCCCAAACATTCCAATCGTGCCGATCAGGCGTTTCATGCAGCAGGTTATGGTGAACCAGGTCGGCAGGACAGGTTAGTGGCACGCGATGACCCACCTGGCCGGTCCGGCGGTTCGCCGTGCTGACGTCACGTGCAGGCAATCTTAGGTACTATGTGGCAAGATTGGCTTCCCACTACCGGCAAGCCGATCCCGAGACCCAATGCACCCATCTGAACGGCTCAGATTCTGGAGCGAGCGACTTGCGGACGATGTTTCGCCTCGCGCCATGCTGGCCAGCATCTCCGACGATGCGAGCAAGCGCCTGGTCGCATTGCGAGCGGCGATGCGCGCCTTCCCTGGAATTGCACGCATTGGCGATGGGCCCTGGGGATTGGGGCGCGAAATAGAGCTTCCCATTCGCTTGCATTCAATCCGGGCAATCTTCGTCACCTGGAGCGAATTCGTATTCGATGGTGTTCGCAACGATGCGCGGCGTGAGGCCTTCGAGGCCCTTGCGACGCCGCTGGCCAAACTCGACGAGGCGCTTCCCGACTTCTACCAGCGCAATATAATAAGCAGCGACTATGCCGTTGCTGCCTGGCAGGACGCGACCGAAGCTGCTCGAAGGGGAGTTTCGCTTGTCGAAGCGATTGCGGCGCTGGAATTTCGCCACCTCGCATTTGATCGGGACCGCTCCTATCGGGATTTGCTCGACACGCTCAGCATATACGGTCCGACCGGACGCGATGACATGGCCAGGTGGCGGGCGGCGCAACGCGTCGCCATAGCGGCGGATTGCGCTGTCCTGCGAGAAGGCGAGATGACAAGATCGGAACTTGCGCTTGCTCCGCTTTGGCCTGATGCGACCACAGCCGCCCTGGAAACCAATCTCACGATGAGCCTGAGTTTCAAATACGCGCAAGATCTGGGACATGGCATTGAGAAGTGGCTACGCGAGCGCAAGGACGGTTCCCTGATCCTCGGCATGGGCGTTGAGCAAGCGCGAGAGCGCGTCGTGCGGACGGCGAATCTCGCCTGTTCATTCTGGGAAACCCGGCCCGCTACCGACGCGTGCCATGCTTTCGACTATTGCCTGCACGGAGATTTGCAGAACCCGACCTGGGGCAGCGAGACAAGCCGCCGACCCTGACTGCCGCAGTGCGATGAGTGATAGAACAAGCGGACGGTGTCCGTGCGACCGCGACGCTTCTGCCGTGCGGTCCCACTGGCAAATCGACAACGCATTCCCGCACACGTCTCGCAGCAAATTTGCTATGCATATGCGAGGGAGAAGGGGGAAACAGATGAAACACGATTCTGGCTTGCCGTCAGACGCGACGCCCCTAACGCAAAAGCAAAGTAAGATCTCGTGTCGTCTTCAGATGTAACGGGTTCATCCAGCCACGCGGGCTGGGGATTGGCTGCAAAGCTGTTTACAACCCTCGTCCTTCTTGGCGCCATCGCGGTCATGGTCAGCGGGGCGCTCGGTTACTTCCGCGCCCGCGACGCTCTCGAAAAAGCAGTCTTTGACCAACTCACGGCCGCTCGCCAGACCAAGACGCGCCAGGTTGAAAACTACTTCCGCACGATCCAGGCGGAACTGCGACTGCTTGCGACTTCCAAGATGGTGGTCGATGCGACACGCGAGTTCCGGACCGCGGTCGAGCAACTCGACCGGGCAGGCGCGCCGCCTGAGCTGCGGCAGAGGGTCGGCTATTGGTACGCTGAGAACTTCATCCCCGGAATGACGCGCACCCTGGGCAGGGAACCAGCCCTGTCGGACTACCTGCCGGTCGATGGTGCCCCCTACGATCTGCAGTATCACTACATTGTGGAAAATCCGAACCCCGCGGAGCGGCGCAAGCTTCTCGACGACGCCGGCGACGGAAGCGAATACTCCAGGCTGCATGCGATATATCATCCATTGATGCGCGCTGCGGCTACCACGGTGGGCTTTTTCGATCTCATGATTGCCGACCCCAAATCAGGTCGCCTGATCTATACGGTCGAGAAGGAGGTGGATTTCACCACGTCTCTTCAGTTGGGTCCGTATCGCAGCGCCAACGTCGCGGCTGCCGTCGCCCGCTGCTCGCAGATCGCAGACCCGTCAGCCATCTGCCTCGTGGATTTCGCCTCTTATGCGCCGTCAGGCGGCGCGCCGATCGCCTTCATGGCAGCACCGGTGATTGCCCAGGGCGCCGTCATCGGCGTGCTGGTCGCGAAACTGTCGAATGATGAGATCGACAGCGTTGTCACCGGCAACCGCCGCTGGCGGCAGGAAGGGTTCGGCGACACAGGTGGGGCCTATCTCGTCGGACCCGATTATCTGGCGCGTTCTGGCCCGCGGGCATTCTACGAGAACCGGGATAGCTTCTTCGCCGACCTCAGGTCCGTCGGCGCCTCGGAAGAGGAGATCGCCGCCATTCAGCGTTACGGGACACCAGTGCTGCATCAGCGCATTGACACCGAGGCCTCCCGTGCCGCGCTCGCCGGTGTCGAGGGCACGGGCGAGATCATCGGATACCGTGGCGTCCCAACGCTCGCTTCATGGGGACCGCTCGCGATTTCCGACCTCAAGTGGGCTCTCGTCGCCAAGGTCGACAGCGCCGAGGCCTTCGCACCGATCGCCGAACTCCGCCGGGATCTGTTGCTCGTCGGAGGACTGGCGATGCTTGTGGTCGCGGCCACCGCCGCCTGGCTTTCGCGCGCGCTGCTCGGACCGCTCCGCGATCTCACTGCTGGGGTGAAACGCTTCTCTGCCGGCGACTATGCGACCAGCGTGCCGGTCCGCACGCGCGACGAGATTGGCGAACTCTGCTCGGCCTTCAATGGCATGGTTGAGGATCTGCGCCAGAAGAATGTCGTGATCGAGAACAAGAACCGCGAGAATGAGCAGCTGCTGCTCAACGTCCTGCCGGCACCGATCGCCAATCGGCTGCGCGCTGGCGAGGAGAGGATCGCCGACGGCTTCGCCGAGGTCACGGTCGCCTTCGCAGACCTGGTCGGGTTCACGGCACTGACATCGGAAATGCCGCCGCACGATGTCGTGATGTTTCTCAACGGACTCTTCACGCGCTTCGACGTTGCCGCCAACGATCTTGGCATCGAGAAGATCAAGACGGTGGGCGACTCCTATATGGCGGTGTGCGGCCTGCCCGTGCCGATGGCCAACCACGCCGAGCGCATGGTCCGCATGGCCATCCGCATGGTCCACATTACCCGTGAGCACGCGATGGAACACAACGTCTCGATGAAGCTCAGGGTTGGCGTCAACAGCGGGCCAGTGGTCGCCGGAGTCATTGGGAAGAGTAAGTACATCTATGATTTATGGGGTGACACAGTGAACCTGGCGAGCCGCATGGAGTCTGGCGGAGTTCCCGATTCTGTTCAGGTAACGCGCCCCGTCTACGAACAGCTCAAGCACCAATTCGTCTTCGAGCCGCGGGGCGCCATCGAGGTCAAAGGCAAGGGAAAAGTGGAAGCCTGGGTGTTGAGGTTCTAGTCGTGGGGGCAGCTCCGATGGTGTTGATGCGTTCAATGAGCGATCCAAGATCAAGGCCACAAATGGCAAAGTGACTGCTTTGGGGACGCGGCGGAAATGTTGCCGACGACCGGGATGAGGTCCGAAGTAGAAATAGCTTGTCGCGCTCACCCCCCAAAGCGGACGGACGGCTTCCGGCTAACTGCGGCATTTTCCACTTTGAGGCGAAATAGTTCTCAACTATGGTTTGCCAGCCTAAAGGCATGGGGGATTGCCGATGGTTTTATCACGCAGGGGTGTCGTGACCGGCGGCCTGGCACTGGTCGTGGTCGGTGCAACCGGCAATACTGTTCGAGCCGCGGCGGCAAAATCCTTTTTCGCCGGTACCGCCACCGACAACAATTTTGTCTATCGCAAGACCAACTTCGCCAAGATCGACAAGCGATGGCATCGCCAGATCGTCAAGTATTTCAGCAGCGAGTCGGTCGGCACCGTCGTGGTCGATACCCGCCACCACTTTCTCTACCTCATCATGGAAAACAAGACCGCCATCCGCTACGGCGTCGGCGTCGGCAAGGAGGGCTTCAAGTGGTACGGCCGCGCGACGATCGACCGCCGCGCGCTCTGGCCGCAATGGGTCCCGCCCCCCGAAATGCTTAAGCGCAGGCCGGAGCTACCGCCCATGATCGCAGGCGGCGCGCCCAACAATCCGCTCGGGCCGCGCGCGCTCTATCTGTACCGCGACGGCGCCGACATAGGGTACCGCCTGCATGGCACGCTGGAACCATGGAGCATCGGCACCGACGCTTCCAGCGGCTGCATCCGCATGTTCCCGGAAGACATCATAGACCTATACCAGCGGTGCCCGATCGGCACCGCGGTGGAGGTCCTGCCGCACATCGCCGACCAGGCGCCCGCTTCCACCACTGTCGAATGATGGCGCACCATGAACCGCATGATTGAAAACACGCGTCGGCTGCTCGCCGCCGGCCTGCTGGTGGTGGCCGCATCGTGCTCGACCAGCAACACGCTGGCCCCTTCCACGCCCGATGTCACCAACGCCGAGATTGCCGGCTTCCAAAACGTGCAGCCGGGCAGCGAGGAGGATTTTATCCTCAATGTCGGCCGCCGCACCTTTTTCACGAAAGGTTCGGCGGAGCTCGATTCGGTCGCCAAGACCACCCTCGACACCCAGATCGCCTGGTTGGCAAAGTATCCGCGCTGGCTGCTCAAGCTGCAGGGTTTCGCCGACGATCCCGGCGCAAGCGAAACGGCGCTGTCGCAGCAGCGCGCCGATGCCGTGATGAACTACCTCGCCGCCGGCGGTATAGACCGCAACCGCATGTGGGCCAAGGGCTACGGCAAGGACAGGCTGGTCCGCGACTGTCCCGACACCGCCTGCAGGTCGCAGAACCGCCGCGTTGTGTCCAATCTGCGCGACGAGAGGGACGACTCGTAGGGGGCAGTTTTACCTGTCACCAAATCAGAGCCTCACAACGCGACGGAATTTGCCCGTCGTGGCACTCCTGCCTGTATCATCCACCGCCGCCCGCATTGGCTTCCGGCATGACCTGCAGCAACGGTTGCGGTGATACTGCGATCTCTCCCGTGAAGGGCCGGTCGTGGGCGAGAATTAGCAGAACGGATGCCGCCACGCCGGTCGCAAAACTTCCAAGAGCGATCGCCGATGCCATTCGGTTGTCACTATGGACGACCGCGATCGCGAGAAGAGCACAGAAGGCTTGCAGGATCAGGCAGGCCCACTTCGTGGGGTTGACCTGTGCCGAGCTGACGAGAACCCGTTGGCGACGCGCCTCGAAGGCGTCTTCAAGCGCCCTCGTCATCTCGCGCTGCGCGATCTCCTGGCCGGGATTGCCTGGCGCCAAAGCCAGCGTCGTCCGCAGCGCCTGGTGAAGCGGCGGCGGGATTATGGTGAGGGTCGCCGCGCTCTCGGCCATCAGCGGCCACTCCTGGCTCGTCGTTTCCTCGATATAGCTGCGCACCAGCGCCCGTAGGCGCGCCTCGGGCTGCCCTGGAAAGCTGCTCGCCAGAACCACGACCGACCGCAACGCACTGGCCTCACGATTGACTGCCGCATTGGCGCGATCGTTGTCGCTCCAGACCTGAGCCGCGGTGAACGCCACAAATAGGCCAAAGATGATCCCGAGCGGCGGCAACATGCCAGGCGAAAGCGCCTTGAATGACCGCGCCGTGGAGCCCGCAGACAGAGCGGCGATGACTTGGTGCAAGATCAAGGCGACGATATAGGTGGCCCCGAACACTACGACAGCCATCCAAGCGAGTGGAAGAGTATGCAACCAGCCACTCATAGTAGCCCCTGCCCTATCCTGAGAATTCGTCGTCAGGCGTTTGTAAGGCCGTCATTCCGCTCGTGGCAATGCCACTGTGTTCCTTCGTGTCGACAATCTCTACGCATGGCAGCGAGTGTCAGCTTTGCGCCTAATCTCGGTCGTCGCACGGATCCTGCCCGCACCCCAATAGCAGACATCTGAGTGAACAGGCGAAGGTGAGGGGCGTTTGCGCCCTCAACGGACATTGATCGATGAAACCCACGGGCATTGCCCTCATAGTCAAAAGACGAGCCTATATCTGACGAGAGCAAGCCGGCGATCCAAAGGATGCGCCCTTTAGTCGGGAAGGCCAGCCTTGCGGTAGCCTTCGACGAAGCGCTGGAGCACTTCCTCGTCGTCGAATGGCTGTGATGTTGCCCAGTGCCCGATGCTGAAATGGGGATCGCTCATCAGGAAGAATTCCGCCTCTTGACGAGCTTCATCAAGGCGCCCGAGCTGCGCAAGGGCTGCCGCTAAGATGCGCCGCGACGTGGTGCGGTAGGTTTCCGGCCTGCGTAAGGCCTCGACCGCAGATTGATAGTCGCCGAGCGCATAATAGGCTTGACCGGCCATCCAGTAGTACCATCCCGGAGGGTGCGGATTGAGCCGCAACGCCCGCTTCACAAATTCGACGCCCTTGACGGCGTCGCCCCTTAAGGTGATGAGATCCGAGCGCATCGCCCAGGCATCGGCATGATTGGGATCGAGCTTGAAGGTCGCTTCGAACTCAGCATCCGATTCCGGGAAGCGCCGTTCGTGACTAAGTATGATACCCAGCAACCAGCGGTTCCCGGCATCGTTAGGGTCGAGCGCCACTGCCCGCTGAGCTTCCGCGAGGGCGCGAGGCTGGTTGGTTTCCCTCGGCTCGTTCCAGAACAGCCAGCCGAGCCAAAGATTGAGGGCCAGCAAGCTATGTGCTTCGGCATAGTCGGGATCGAGTCCGATCGCCTTTTCCAGGAGGGTGCGCGCTTCCCGCGCGCCTAACCCGGTCTGAAAACTGACACCGCGGGCTCGCACACAGAGGTCATACGCTTCGAGACTCGTCGGCCGTTTGCGCGCCGGCTGTCCGGCCAATCGACCGACGAGGGCTTCGACGATCTTGGCCGTGACCTCATCCTGCACTGCAAAGATATCCTCGAGGCTGCTGTCGTAACGCTCGGCCCAGATATGATCGCCGCCGACCGCGTCGATCAGCTGCGCATTGATGCGCACGCGCCTCGCGGCGCGCCGGGCGCTGCCTTCAATCACATAGCGCACCCCAAGATCACGCGCGGCCAAACGCACATCGACCGACCGCCCCTTGTAAGCAAAGGTCGAGTTGCGCGCGATGACGAAGAGGCCGGCTGAGCGAGACAGGTCGGTGATCAAGTCTTCGGTCAAGCCGTCGACAAAGGTTTCCTGCTCCGGATCGTTGCTCATGTTGGTAAAAGGCAAGACCGCGATCGAGGGCCTGTCGGGCAGTTCCAGCGATGCCAGTCGCCCTACCGGAGCCGCTCTCGGAAGCTGCAGGTTCACGCGATAGCAGTATACCGGCTCGGCTATGTTCTTCACCCGCTGCTCGCCCATGGGCTCGAACGCAAACGCTAGCTTCTGCCTAACCTCCTTGGACACCTTCTCCGAAACGCAGATGCCACCGGGCTCGGCGAGTTGTTGGAGGCGCGACGCCACATTCACACCCTCGCCATAGCGATCGTCCCCTTCGACGATCACTTCCCCAAGGTTGATTCCGATCCGGACTTCGAAGCGCTGGTCTTCGGCGACGCTCGCGTTACGTTCCGCCATGCCGCGCTGAAGCGTGACCGCGCATTCGACTGCATCTACCACGCTGCCGAACTCCGCCAGCAGGCCGTCTCCCATCAGCTTGAAGATTCGCCCGTGTCGCGTCTCGATTTCCGGCTCGAACAGCTCTTTGCGGCCACGTTTCAGCCGATCGAAGGTGCCCGCTTCATCCGCCTCCATGAGCGCCGAGTACCCTACGACATCGATGGCAAGGATGGCAGCGAGCTTCCGCTCCATGTTGAGCCCCAGTCAAGATTCGCGACACGCAAGCCGCGGGCCCGAGGGACCGGCGCCTCCAGCGTGCCCTCACCGGTCTATCATACCACAGATCACGCTTCTTGAGGCTATGACTCGCGCGACGCCTTGGCGATCCCTGCCGCAGCGCCACTGACGAGCGGGTCCCACCTTACCTGCTGCTTGTTCGCGGCAGTTGCCCCGCAATCGGACAGTGACGGCTTCGGGTCCAATTCAGGACCTTAGCTCCATCGGTTAAAATGTCCGCTATTCGCTTCGCATACAAACGCCAGAACGGCCTTTCCGCGTCTCGATAATCGCACGTTTAGGGTCGCCTTTGACGCGGATCCGTTCAGTTTCGCATGCCGAAGGAACCGCGGCTTTGCGCTGCATGTCGGCCGTATAGTTCACCTTTGCATTTCCTGAAAGCTGACGTGCAGCGACTGCACTCGCGACCTGGTGATGCCAAGTGAAGGTCTAACCGACGAACGGAAATGCAGAGCCGTCTTACCCGATTGGATCCACCATCGCCTGTGACAGGCGGGTGAACCGGTGGAATGGCCACAGAAGAAAAGGGCAAATGAGGAGGGCGGCAGCGCCCAGGTCGAGCGCGGCCGTCGCGGTGCCAGCCCAAACGGCAAGCCTGCCGCCGATCGCTGGCGCGGCCAGCATGCCGGCATAGTAGACGGTGTAGAACACTCCCATCCCGATCGATCGCGTCCTTTGATCGAGCACGCGCGTGGGCAAGCTCATGATCGCGCCGGCCGGCAGGCCGCATACGATCCCCGTGGCGATGATGAGGGGCAGCAATGGTCCGTTCCGCGACAGAAGGAGCATCAGCATTGCGAAACCCGCACAGCCTAGAGTGAGAATCGCACCGCCCCGTCTGGTGCGATCGACCAGCAAGCCACCCAGCGGGACTGAAAGCATAGCCAGCCAAAGCACGACACTGATCGCCGAGCCTGCCGCCGCGTTGGACCATCCGCGATCGACAAGCATCTCGGGACCGAAGCTGAAGACCATTGCGAAGCCGACATTGTAGAGGCACCAGATCAGGCCGGCGGTGACCAGCGCATAGCTTGTACCGGCTGAAATGGCCAAGCGCGCTATTCTCCCGGCATGTGACGCCTCCGGGGCGCGATAGACGAAGGCCATGAGGCCGATGCCAACCATAATCAGAACCGAAACGGCAAGGCCGACTGCGGCCATCCCGAACGTCGTCCCGATTGCCGGCAGCAGCATGAGAGCGATGGCGATACCCGCTGGCCACGAGTTGATGTAGATAGCCATCGCGGTTGCGATCTCCCGGCCGGCAAACCAGTCGGCGACCATCTTGGTCATCAGGACATTCAGGAGGACACCGCCTGTGCCGCCGATCAGTCGGCCACCGATCTGCAGGCTCCAGGATGTCGAAGCCGTCGTCAGCATTTCACCCGCCAGCATCATCAGCAGGCCGGCGAGAACGGTCGACTTGTCGCCATGGCGCTGGCCGATCGTCGCGCCGGGCAGGGCCAGTGCGACCCCCGGCGCCAGATAAAGGCCGATCAGAATCCCGATGTCGGCCAGGCTCGCCCCGAGGCTGTCGCCGACAAGGGGCGCGACAGCGGCAATGCTCTGAAATTGAAAGGCCATTGCGGTGCGGGCGACGAACAGGACCGCAAGGATTGTCCAGCGACTGCGCACGGTTCCCCCCACGGAGCCCGAACTAGCCAGGCCGTATGTTTTGGTTCAACCGGAAGAAATTGGTCGGGTCGTATTGCTTCTTGATGGCGACGAGGCGCGCATAATTTCCGCCGTAAGCATCCCGCACGCGCTCGTCGCCCTCATCGCCGAGATTGTTGGCATAGACACCGCCGGTGGAGAATGGTCTGACCGCGTTCCACAACTCGCGCGCCCAGCGGATGTTCGCCTCGTCATCGGCCGGATTGTCCCAGATGGCGATCGGGAAGCAGTCAAGGGCCGCGTCGCGGTTGGCATAGGGCGAGTGTGACGCGGGCACGCGAGCGATCGCGCCGCCGACCTGCTGGAAAACCAGCAGGGACGAATGATTGGGAGCCCTCGCGTAACTGCCGAGCAGCGCCTCGATCGCACCATCGCTGATCTCGCGCAGGAACTGCGCCTTCCAGTAATAGCGCCGCCCGCGCGGAAAGAGGCTGTCGCCCGCCGATTGAATCTGGAGATAAGGAACGGCCTGAAGGCGGCTGTCGATGGGCGATCCGAATTGCATCAGCGGCGCGATGACGGATTCGCCCGCTTCGGGCGACCCGACATAGCAAGCCGAGATATTGAAGGCGCGGTCACCCGAGGGCAGCGTGACGAGCGCGGCGTCGACGCTCACCTCGTCCGGGGCGCCGCGGGAGAATCTGTCGTAGAACCGCATGGCCTCGCGCGCATGATCGTAAGCATGAAGCACCGAGCCCACGAGAAGCGACGGGCCGATCGGGTGCAGCCGGTATTCGAACCTCGTCACGATGCCGAAATTACCGCCGCCGCCGCGTAAGGCCCAGAACAGGTCGGGATGCTCAGTGGCGCTTGTTCGCAACAGCTGTCCATCGGCCGTGACAATTTCGGCCGCGATCAGATTATCGCAGCTCAGGCCGTGCTTTCGTCCGAGCTTGCCGAAGCCTCCACCGAGCGTGAGGCCGGCAATACCGGTGTCGCCATTGACGCCCATGGTCGTCGCAAGACCATACGCTTGTGTGGCAGCGTCGAGCTCGCCGAGGGTCAGACCAGCCTCGGCCCTGGCGATGCGACGCTCAGCATCGACCGCGATCGTCTTCATGCGGGACAGATCGATCACCATCCCATCGTCGCAGACGGACAGACCGGCGACGTTGTGGCCGCCGCTGCGAACCGCCACGAGGCAGCCTTGCGACCTGGCATAGGTCACGGCATGGACGACGTCATCGGGATCGGCGCAAAAGACGATTGCGGCGGGACGTTTGTCGATCGCCCCGTTCCAGACCCTGCGCGCTTTGTCGTAGGCAGCGTCCTTCGGCAATACCAGTTCGCCCCGTAAGCCTTGGCGGAACTGTTCGATCGCCGTGATCGAGGAATCGGATCGGCCCGATGGCACGTCGGTCTGTCGCGGAAGCTCCATCCTTGCTGTCCTCGGTTCCAACAGGACCACGGTCTCATAGCGTCCGGCCTTCTGCAAAAGCGAAATTCTTAGCTACTAGGTGAGAGGAATTCATCTACACTGGCAGCATGAGGAACACTCCGCCGCTCCGCGCCTTGCATGCCTTTGAGGCCGCTGCCCGGCACGGCAGCTTCAAGGCCGCGGCGGTGGAGCTCGGCGTGACCCCGACGGCGATCAGTCACCAGGTCCGCCTGCTGGAAGAGATATGCGGCCTGAAGCTGTTCCAGCGCCGACCGCGCCCGCTCGCGCTGACGAGCGCGGGAGCGCGCCTGTTCCCGATCCTGCGCAACGGCTTTGATATTCTCGCTGGTTCCCTTGCCGCGGTCGCCGACTCGGATGTTCAAACGCCGTTGCGGGTGACAAGCCCGAACGCTTTCGCGAGCCGCTGGCTCGTGCCCCGGTTGCCGAAATGGCGAGAGGTCAACCCGGCCGTGCCCCTGGAGATCATCGGCACGGACGCGCTGCTCGATCTGCGCGCCGGCGCCGCCGATGTGGCGGTCCGCTACACACGGCGCCCGCCTTTGGGATTTGCCGCGCAAGAGCTGTGCCGCGATTCCTTCTTTCCGATTTGCAGTCCGCGATTGCTGGCAGGCGATGGGCGGCCGGTCGAGCGTGCCGCCGACCTACTGCGCTATCCGTTGATCCATTTTGACTGGATGAACCGGGATCCGGACGCTCCCACCTGGCGCCGATGGCTGGCAACGGCGCGTTCAATCGATCCGGACCTGATCCCGGACAAAGCCTGGGATTTGAGCTTTCGCGAAGAGCTGCATGCGATCGATGCAGTTGTCGCCGGGCAAGGCATTGCAATCTTAAGTGACGTCGTGGTTGGCCGTGAACTGGAAACTGGCACGCTCGTCAAAGCCCATCCATTGTCCTTGCCGGGCTACAGCTTCTATGTCGTATGGATAAACCACAGTCAGCGATCCGCGGTGATGGAGTCTTTCCTGGCGTGGATGAGAACCGTGATCTAACGGCTGGCGCATGCGGTTGCATGGATGGGTGAGCTTCAGATCTACTTAGGCGATCCGCAAGCGGCACTGATAGCTTGTGGCGCGGCCCTCCGTATAAATCCTCGTCCACCCGGTTGGTATTTCTGGATCATGGGAATAGCGCAGATTTCCTCCGGTCACTATGAAGAAGCTGTTGCTTCGTTGAGCCGGGAAGAAACGTACGGGACGGGTTCGAGGGAGCACTTGGTTCCCGCGCTTGCCCTTGCCGGTCGCGTTCCTGAGGCAGAGGAGGAAGCCCGCCTATTTCTTGCGGGCAATCCAAATTGGAGGGTCGGTGATTTGGTGGCGAACTCACCTTTTAAGAGGCCGAGTGATGCGCAGCCGTTCGTTGATGGCTGGCGTCTGGCGGGCTTGCGGGACTAGATGGCGCTTGAAGCGGATTGAAATCGGTAAGAAGTTTTCCGTCTGGACAATTCGAAGGTTTTTGAGGAGATCGCCACCATCATGAGCGCTCAAGGCTTGCCCAGCGTTCTCGCATTTGAACGCTACGACCCGACTGACGCCTCGCTGGACTGGCTGCGCGAGCGTGGAGTCAACGTCATTTTCGGAAATGGGCTCTGGGAAATGCCGTTCGAGCGCTTCACCGAGGATGAGCTGATTGCCAAGGCACACGGCTGTGTCGCCTTGATGGGGGCAGGCGGCACCCGCATCACCCGGCGTGTCATGCAGGCGCTTCCGGATCTGCGCTACATCTCCAAATATGGCATTGGTGTCGACAGCATCGACATCGACGCCGCCACCGAGCACGGCATTCTGGTTTCCAGCACGCCGAACGATTTTCAGATCTTCACGGTCAGCGAGCACGCGGTCGCTCTGATGCTGGCAGTCCGCTGGTGCGGCGCTCGACGTGTTCGACCAGGAGCCGCCGAAGACCGACGATCCGCTGTTTTCGCCACCCAACGTCTTGTGCACGCCGCATGTCGCGGCCTGGACGACTGAAGGAACTCAGGCCATCGGCTGGCATGCGGCCAAGAACCTCTGGGCGATGATGAGCGGCGAAGGACATGCCGATATCGTCAACCCGCAAGCCAAGCAGCGCAGGAGTGCGCCCTTGCTCAGCGACGTGTGATTCCAGGAGGCTGCGTGAATGCCCAACCCCCCTCCTCTCTCGATTGTGGCCACCTGCTTCTATGTTTCGGCATCGGGTCATGTCTCGACGATACCCACCTAACCTGAATGTCAGCTCTCGAGGATTCGCAGTCCGAACCCGCCGGTCTTCTCTCGGCTCCATCTCAGCATTATCGGCGCAAGCTTGATTGGCCCGAGCGTCGGATCCAGCGGCTTAGATACGGCGCTAATCAATTCCGGCCGTTGAGGTGCCGTACCCGCCGCAGTGCCGGGAACAGCCAGGCCCACAGGCCTGCGACCGCGACGGCGCCGATGCCGCCGATCACCACCGCCGGCACGGTGCCGATCAGCGCCGCCATGGTGCCGGCGCGGAATTCGCCGACCTCGTTGGAGGCGCCGACGAAGACCTGGTTCACCGCATTGACGCGGCCGCGCACCTCGTCAGGCGTCCACAGCTGGATCAGCGTCTCGCGGATATAGACGCTGAACATGTCGGTGGCGCCGAGCAGGGCAAGGGCCAGGATTGACAGCCAGGTGATGGTTGAAACGCCGAACAGAACCGTGACAGCGCCGAACAGACCGACGAAGCCCAGCATGATCTTGCCGGCATGGTCGCGGATCGGGTGGCCGGCCAGCCAGACTGCGACGCAGATGGCGCCGATGCCCGGTGCCGAGCGCAGCAGGCCGAGGCCCCAGGGTCCAAGCTCGAGGATGTCGCGCGCATAGACCGGCAGCAGCGCCGAGGCGCCCGACAGGAGCACGGCAAACAGATCGAGCGAGATGGCGCCGAGCACGATCTTCTCGCTCCAGATGTAGCGGAAGCCGGCAAACAGCGTTTCCATCGTCGGCTTGTCGGTGGCGGTCTGCTGGGCGGGCTTCGGAATGGTGAAAACGAGCAGCGCCGCAACCAGCATCAGGACGGCGGCGGTGATGTAGGCCGTCTCCGCCGAAAGCCCGTAGAGCAGGCCGCCGGCGACGGGCCCGACAATGGTTGCCGTCTGCCAGGCCGACGAATTCCAGGCGATCGCATTGGCGAAGTCCTCCGGCGGCACCAGATTGGCGAACAGCGAGGATGAGGCCGGTCCATAGAAGGCGCGCGCTATGCCGAACATCGCAAGCACCACAAAGATCGGCAGCGGGCCGGCGAGGCCTCGCAACGTAAGCAGCAAGAGCGCAACCGCACAGCCCGCTTCGATCAGCGACGACAAGGTCATGATCAGGCGGCGGCCGAAGCGGTCGGCGACGACGCCGGTGACCAACACCAGGAGCAGCGACGGCAGGAACTGGACGATGCCGACGATGCCGAGGTCGAATGGATCGCGGGTCAGATCGTAGACCTGCCAGCCGACGGCGACGGAGACGATCATGGTGGCGAAGGTGGTGAGGAAGCGCGCCGCCCAGTAGCTGAGGAAGGGCCTGTGCCGGAAGGCGGCATAGCGCTGGTCCGGCGATGTCTGTTCGGCAGTCATGGAGAGAAAGGCCCCGTTGCGAAAAAAGGCCGGCGGGGCAACTTCCACGATGGGCGCTGGTCCGGCCAGATGACCTTCTAGCAAAGATCGCGGCGGGATGTGTGGCAGAATCGGCGCTGGATCAAGAAAATTCCGGCTGGCGGCAAGGCGGGACGGAAAGTCAGTCCCTTAGCGCGGCGGAGATGGCCTCCAGCCCGCCGCGCAATTCGGCCTCCTTCGGCCAGCCGAAGCCGATACGGAAGAAGCGCTTCGGCATCTCGAACCAATGGCCGGGGCCGACATAGGTGCCATGGTCTTCCAGCAGCCTTGCGTAGAAGCGGTCGAGGTCGAAATCGGCGCCGACATTCAGGCGAGGGAAGCCGACGACGCCGCCTTCCGGCCGCACCCAGCCGACCAGCGGCTCGCGGTCTATCCAGGCCTGGACGATGTCGCGGCGCTTGGCCATGTCGGGCAGCAGTGTCGCCAAAAAGGCGTCGCGCCGCTGGAGCATGCCGCGCGCGATGGCTTCGTCGATGACGCTGCCGCAGATGCCGATCTGCTCCTTGGCGGCGAGGAACCTTTCCTGGAGCGCGGTGTCGCGCGTGACCAGCCAGCCGATGCGGATGCCGGGAATGCCGAACGCCTTGGACAGCGACGAGACGCTGATCGCCGAGCGGCTCAGCGATGCCGCCGCCGGCAGGCGCCGCCCGTAGGAAAGGTCGCGATAGGTCTCGTCGACCAGCAGATGGCATTGTCGGCTTTCGGCCAGCGCCACCAGCGCGTCGAGATCGGCCCGGCCCATCGTCGTGCCTGTCGGATTGTGCGGGCAGGTGACGCTGATCAGCTTCGTGTTCGGCCGCAGGCTAGCCGCCACGCGCTCGACGTCGACGGCGAAGCCGTCATCGAAATCGAGGTCGACATAGGAGATGGCGCAGCCGATCGCCCGGGGCGTCTCGATGTTGGTGGCGTAGTTGGGCCTGACGACGACGAGGTGGTCGCGCTCGGACAGCAGCGCGGTCGAGATGATGAACAGCGCGCCGGCGGCACCCGCGGTGACCAGCACGTCATCCGGCGAAAGCCCGTCGTCCTGCGCCGCGACCAGGGCGCGCAATTCCCGGTCGCCGCGATGTTCGCCGTAGAACAGCGTCAGATCCGGCAGCGACAGACCAATGTCGGAGAGCTTCTGGTCGGCGATCGAGCTTTCGGAGAGATTGAAGCGGATGCGGTCGTAGCCGTATTCCTCCGGCGCCTCCTTCTCGATCACCATCCGTGCGTAGTTCATGGCTGCCTCCGACACTGTCGGGGTTATCCAAGCCCAAAAGCATGAAGCCTGCCAAGGCGGATTCGCCGGCAGGCTTCTGTTCCAGTCGTTGAAACTATTGGCTCAGCGCCGTGAGTTGCTCAGGCCGAAACCTTTTTCCTGCCCCTGGTCTTGACCGGCTCGGCGGCCTTGCGGCCAAGGCCGATCGACTTCGCCAGCTCGGAGCGCGACGCGGCATAGTTGGGGGCAACCATCGGGTAGTCGGCCGGCAAGCCCCACTTGGTGCGGTAGGCTTCCGGCGTCAGCCCGAAATGGACGCCGAGATGGCGCTTCAGCGATTTGAACTTCTTGCCGTCCTCGAGGCAGATGATGTAGTCCGGCGTCACCGAACGCCTGGGATTGACTGCGGGGACGAGCGGCGCGGCGACCGGTTCGGGCGGCTGGCCGAGGCTGCTGATCGAGGCGCTGACGCTGGCGATGAGCTCGCTGAGGCCGGAGGCAGGCAGACGGTTCTTCTCGACGTAGGCGGAAACGATGTGGGCGGTAAGCTCGAGCAGATCGATTTCCTTGCGAGCGTCATTGCTGTCGTCGGCCAATTTATTTCTCCGTCGGTAGGGGGTGGCGCGACTCCTAGTCGGCAAATCTGCTCAACGCAATGACTTCGCGCCGCGAAACACGTTATTTTGAATAACTATACTGAGATGTAATACTATCAGACGATCAGTGCCTTGTCGCGCCACAGTCGAAAACCGCCTTCGAAAGCACGCGTATTGTCGCCGCGCCTGGAATCGGCGGGCATTTGATCAAGCTTGTCGACGTTGCCGCCGCCGATGACGACGTAGTCCGGCTGCAGGGCGGCGCGAAGCCTGTCGACGACGTCGAACACGGATTTGCGCCATTTCCTCTTGCCGCGCTTCTCCAGCCCGCGCTCGCCGACATAGTCCTCGAAGCTGCCGCCCTTCTTGTAGGGAAGGTGGGCGAGTTCCATCGGCTGGGCGACATTGTCGACGATCATAGCGGCGCCGAGGCCGGTGCCGAGGCCGAGAAACAGCATGCGCCCGCCCTCATAGCTGCCGATGGCCTGCATCAGCGCGTCGTTGATTACCTTCACCGGCTTGCCGAAGGCGGCGGCGAAGTCGTGGCCCGCCCAACCCTTGCCGAGATTGGCGGGGTCGGCGAAAGGCCGGTTGTGGGCGACCGGGCCGGGGTAGCCCATCGAGATCACGTCATAGGAGAGGCCCTCGGCCAGCGTCTTCACCGAGGCGATCATCTGCTGCGG
The DNA here is from genome assembly GCF_003998955.1 of Mesorhizobium sp. M4B.F.Ca.ET.017.02.2.1. Lineage (NCBI taxonomy): Bacteria > Pseudomonadati > Pseudomonadota > Alphaproteobacteria > Hyphomicrobiales > Phyllobacteriaceae > Mesorhizobium > Mesorhizobium sp. M4B.F.Ca.ET.017.02.2.1. The sequence goes on from NZ_RZOF01000034.1 coordinate 19,482, forward strand.
CGTCAGGCCCGGGCCGGACTCGGCGCGGCGCATCTCGCCGCCGGCGCTGGTCAGGATCTTGACGTGCGAGCCGCCGATGTCGATCGTCAGCACGATCGGTTCCGCGTCCGCCGCCGCCGGCTTTGCCGCCTTGGCCATGTCGTTGCCTCCCGCGCTTATTTCGATGGGTTGATCCAACCGTTCGGCGGGCCGAAGCCGTTCATGGCATCGGCCGGTCCCCAGCTCTTCGGCGCGTAGACGTGCGGCGCCGTCGTGTCGCCAAGCACCGGGCCGACAATGCGCCAGGCAAGCTCGGCCGCATCCTGGCGGGTGAACAGCTGGCCGTTGCCGTTCATGGCGTCGCCGATCAGCCGCTCATAGGGCGGCATGTCGCCCTTCGAGTCGTCGAGCGCCGTCAGTTCCACCTGCTCGCCGACCATGTCGTCGCCGGCCACCTTGCGCTGGGCGCCGATCGAGATCGCCACCTGCGGGTCGATGCGGAAGCGGACATAGTTGGCGTCGTCCGGTTTGATCGGGTCGAAGACATCGAGCGGCGGCCGCTTCAGCCGCACGATCACCTCGGTGGCATGCACCGGCATATTCTTGCCGGCGCGGATGAAGAAGGGCACGTCCTGCCAGCGCCAGGTGTCGACGAAGAAGCGGACCGCGGCGAAGGTCTCCACCGGGGAGTTGGGCTTGACACCCGGCTCCGCCAGATAGCCGTCGAACTGGCCGCGCACGACATCTTCCTTGGTCAGCGTGCGGATGGCGCGGAGCACCTGCACCTTCTCGTCGATCAGGTCGTCGGCCGAGCGGCCGACCGGCGGCTCCATGGCGAGCAGCAACAGGATGTTGAGCAGGTGGTTCTCGATGACATCGCGGATGCAGCCGACATCGTCATAGAATTTGCCGCGACCGTCGATGCCGAAATCCTCGGCCATGGTGATCTGCACGCTCTCGACGAAATTGCGGTTCCAGATCGGCTCGAGGAAGGCATTGGCGAAGCGGAAATAGAGCAGGTTCTGGATCGCTTCCTTGCCGAGATAGTGGTCGATGCGGAAGATCGACTGCTCGTCGAACACCAGGTGCAGCACCCGGTTCAGCCAGCGCGCCGACTGCAAATCGTGGCCGAAGGGCTTTTCCACCATCAGCCGCGCGCCGCGCGCGGTGCCGGACTGCTCCAGCCCCTGGACGACGGTCTCGAACATGGTCGGCGGCACCGCCATGTAGTGCAGCGGGTGCTGGGCGGAGCCGAGTGCTGTCTTCAGTTTCTCGAAGGTCGCGCCGTCGCGGTAGTCGCCGCTGACATAGCGCAGTTGCGAGGCCAGCTTGGCGAACACCGTCTCGTCGACGCTGCCCAGCGCGTTGGCGATGCCGTCGTGGGCGCGCGCCTGCAATTTGCCGATGTCCCAGGGGTCGAAGGCGACGCCGATCACCGGCTCGGTCAGCGTCCCCTTGGCGACCATCTGGTAAAGTGCTGGGAATATCTTCTTGTGGGCGAGGTCGCCGGTCGCTCCGAAGAGCACCAGCGTGTCGGACCGTTCCTGGCTCATCAATCTCTTCCCCCGCACTCAGGCGCCGGTCTTCGGCTTCTCGACATGGCCGCCGAAGGCGTAGCGCATGGCGGAGAGCAGCTTGTCGGCGAATTCGGATTCGCCTTGCGAGGAGAAGCGGTCGAACAGCGCCGAGGACAGCACCGGCGCCGGCACGCCGGTGTCGATCGCCGCCTTAAGCGTCCAGCGGCCTTCGCCGGAATCCGAAACGCGACCGCCGAACTGCGTCAGCGCCGGGTCGTCCTTCAGCGCGCCGGCGGTGAGATCGAGCAGCCAGGAGCCGATGACGCTGCCGTGACGCCAGACCTCGGCGACCTGCGGCAGGTCGATGTCGAACTGGTAGTATTGCGGGTTCTCTAGCGGGCTGGTCTCGGCGTCGGCGGTGCGCGCGCGCTTGCCGGCATTCGCCGACTTCAGGATGTTGATGCCTTCCGCATAGGCGGCCATGACGCCGTATTCGATGCCGTTGTGGACCATCTTGACGAAATGGCCGGCGCCACTCGGCCCGCAATGCAGATAGCCGTAGGGCGCGGTGCCGGCGTCCTTGGCCGGCGTGCTGCCGGCGTCGGCGCCGGGCGCCAGCGTGGCGAAGATCGGATCGAGATGGCGAACCGCCTCGTCCGGGCCGCCGATCATCAGGCAGTAGCCGCGATCCAGGCCCCAGACGCCGCCGCTGGTGCCGACATCGACATAGTTGATGCCCTTGGCTGCAAGCTCGGCGGCCTGGTCGACGGCGTCGTGATAGTAGGAATTGCCGCCGTCGATGATGATGTCGCCGGGTTCCATCAGCGCCGCCACCTGGTCGGCGATCTTGCCGGTGATCGCCGCCGGCAGCATCAGCCAGGCGCTGCGCGGCTTGGAAAGCTTGCCGACGAACTCCTCCATCGAGGCCGCGCCGATGGCGCCGTCTTTGACCAAAGCGGCGACGCTTGCCGGATTGATGTCGTAGACGACGCATTCATGGCCGTCGCGCATGAGGCGGCGCACCATGTTGGCGCCCATCCTGCCCAGTCCCATCATTCCGATCTGCATGGTCTTATCCCAGTCGCTCGAGGAAAATAGAATCTACTGGCCGTGCTGTCTTGATCGATCATGATCTTTTCCGAAAACCGGTATCCACTTTTCGGGATCATGACTGGGCATCGACGCCGACGGTGAAGTCAACATTCTCCCAACGGCCGGTGTCGGGCCAGAAAAAAGTGAAGACGATCGTGCTTCCCTGCGGCAGGCGGTCAACGGGCAGATCCACCAGATGGACGCCGAAGGCGTTCTCGGCGGTCCTGTCGTCGCGCACCGTCAGCCACTTGTCGCTGCTCCAGTGCACCACGCCTTTGGCCGCAAGCTCGACGCGCAGCATCTTGCCGGCGGGGATGGCGCGGATCTTGTTGTTGAAGCGCCATATCCTCGTTGGCGAGGTGGTCCTTGCCTTGATGTAGCGCTCGACGCCTTGCGGCGGCAGGTCGAACACGGCGCCGTCACGGAGCGAACGCAACAGCTTGATATGCTCGGCATGCGCCCAGACCAGCGGCATGGCGCTGCCCGAGGGGGCGCCGAGGCGCAACTCGCGCTGCGGCAGGTCAGGGCCGTCCCAGACCTGCTCCGGCAGCAGGCCGCCGACCCCGGCGGACGCCTCGAGCGTCGCAAGCAGGCTTTCCGCTCTGTCCCTGTGGCCCGCCGCGAGCTCGTAGTGGGCGCGCTCGCCCGCCAGCAAGGGCCATGCGCGGCCCTGACCGGTGCCGTCGAAGGGTGAGCCGTCCTCGTGCTCGCCATAGCCGTCGCCGGAGTAGCGGTACCAGAGCGATCCCTGCGGCAGGTCGCGGTGCAGCCTGGCGTCGATGACCTTCAAAGTGTCGAGGATGCGCGGATCATCCGCGGCCCTGAGCCCAAAGCGCACCAGCGCCAGCGCATCCGGGCTGATGATGGCCTCGGCCGGCCTGTCGGTGTCGGCCGGCGGCCGGTTCTTGATCGGCACATAGCCGTCCTTCGGCGATGCGGCATCCGACGCATCCGGCGGGGCGATGCGGACATAGTAGCCGTTGACGCCCACTTCGGCGCATAGCGGCGTACCCGCGACATAGGTCCAGCGCTCGATCTGGTCGTTCCAGCAATCGGCGGTCTCGCGCAGATAGTTTGCCGGCTCTGGTTTTCCCATGATGTCGAGCATGTCGGCGGCCGCCAGCAGGGCGGCGATCTCGACGGCCAGCGTGAACGGGCTGTAGCCGGCATCCTCTTCCCAGCGGTCCTCGCCGGTGACCGGCCCGTTGCGGACCACGTAGGACGCGGCACTTTCGATCATCGGCAGGAAGTCGGCGAGCTTGGCGCGCGGCAGATGGCCGGCACGGCGCAGGGCGTCGGCGAGCAGAAGCGGAAAGGCGCATTCGTCCATCTGGATGCCCGGCCAATAGGCGGTACCGTCGGACCAGGCGTTTTGCGGCCAATGGCCGTCCGGCTGCTGGATCGAGCGCAGATAGGTCAGGATCTGCAGCGCCTGCTTGCCGTCGCCGGCGGCGAGGAAGCCGCCTGCCGTCTCGACCAGATCGCGCGGCCAGATAAGGTGATAGCCGCCGAGATCGTCGTCGCCCTTGTTGAAGCCCCAGGGGATCGACAGGCTGGCGACGGCGGCTCCCGGCCTGGCGATCGACAGATGCGAGGCCAGCACCGCCGTGCTGGCGCGGTAGGTGTTCAATCCCGTCACTGACTGCCGGTCGAGCTTCAGCAGCCCGGCCTGCCATTCGCGCCAGTTTTCGACGTAGGTCCTGGCAGCGGCATCGAAGCCCTGCTCCAGGCTGGCCGAAGCCATCTCGGCTGCCTCTTCCGGCGAGCTGCCGAAACCGAGCGCCAGCAGGGCCGTGCCGTTGCCGGCGGAAAAGCCGATCTCGCCGGTCAGCGCGACATTGCCGTCCTCGGCCCGCTGGCAGGCCGGATCGAGCGCGCCGCCATGCGCGAGCTGCTGCCAACCGTCGGAAAAGCCGACATAGCCGGCCGAGCAGTCGCCCCAGGGCAGCGACGAGGCGAGCGCGATGCAGACGCCGCGTCCCGACGCGAACAGCGCAGGCCTGCCGTGGTGCTCGCCGACCCAAGCGGTGTTGCCCATGCCGGCATTGACGAGATGCGGCGCCAGAAGTGCGTAGACTCGGTAGTCGGCAGGCCGGCCCTTGAGTGCCGTAAAGGTGATCTCCTGCAGCAGGACGGGGCGTTTCGGGTTCGTAATGATCCTTTTTTCGATCGTGTATGACCCGTCCCTCGCGGTGTTGGTCAGCCTGTAGCCCGGCACGCCGTCCTCGAAAGGCACGACAGCATGCACGGCATCGCGCTTCTCTTCCGAAAAAGCGCCGGCGGGGCCGGTGACGATCAGCCCCATATCGCGCGTGCAGGCCTTGTCGAGGCGCGGATAGTAGATTTCGTTGAGGATGCCGTGGCTGATCGTGAACCAGACCCGGCTGGCCTCAGAAAGCGCCGTGCCGACGCCGCTCTTGGCGCTTGACGTCCAGCGCGCCGGTATTCCCGGGGCGCCCTGAGCAACGGTCGCTGCCATGCATCATCTCTCCTGCCGTCGTTCCTAAACCAGGAGCAGAAGGCTTTTCAATCGTCGCAGCTGAAGTTGATCGCCGGTCGCAAGAGAGGCGTCGTTGACAGCGGCAGCGGCAAGCGTTCACTATTTCAGCGCAGGGAGGACTGCAGGCAAACCCGGTATCGGCCGCGCTGGCGAACGAGGCGTCGTGGCGTGTCGCTTGGTTAGCCGAGATGGCAAGGGAGGAGACATGTCGGACGTATCTCCCCAGCTGATCGACAGGCTGCTCGCCATTTCGCGGGCGCTGGCAGGCCATATCGATCCGGGCTCCGCATTCCGGGCAACGGCGATCGAGATCGGCACGCTCATCCCGCACGATCATATCGACCTGGCGGTGCTGTCGCAGGACGGACGCATGCATGCCTGCTACGAGGCGGGCTTCCACACCAGCTGGAGCGAGCTGGCGCAGCATCCGGTGGAAGGCAGCCCGATCCGCTACGTGCTGTGGGGCAAGACGCCCTACCTGTTGTCGGACAACGCGCTTGTCGACGACCGCTTCCACTTTGCCGGCGCCTTCGATGGGCCGATTTTCGCCGCCAAGCTGCGCAGCCGCATCATCGTGCCGCTGAGGGCGCGCGGCAGCGTCATCGGCGCGCTCAACATCAGCCGCCACGAGATCGGCTGCTACACGCTGGCCGACGTCGCGGTCGCCCAGCAGTGCGCCGATCTGATCGCGCCCTATATTTTCGCGCTGATCCAGACCGAGGAGGCGCGGCGCGCCATGCTTGCCGAAAGCGAGACGCGCAACCGGGCGGAGCTGCTCAGGGTCGGCGCCTCGCAACTGACGGAAGGCATGGAGCGCGAGCGCCGCCGCATGGCGATGGACCTGCACGACCAGACGCTTGGCGACCTTGCCCGCATCGCGCGCCAGGTCTCGGCCTTCCGCAGCCGGGGCATGGCGCGAACGGCGCAGCTCGCCGACCTCGAGCAGGAGATCGCCGGCTGCCTGGCGGAGCTGCGCCACATCGTCGACGACATGCGGCCGAGCGTGCTCGAGCTGTTCGGCCTGCGCGACGCCGTCGAAGCGCATCTGAACCGCAGCGTCGCGCGGGCGAAACCGCCGATCGCGGTGCGCATCGCCGACACCAGCGACGGCAGCGCCGACAGCCTGTCGGAGACGATGCGCACGGCGCTCTACCGGATCGTCCAGGAAGCGATCAACAATGCCGTGCGGCACGCAGCGCCCGGCCGCATCGAGGTGCTGCTGACGTCGACCGACAGCGTGTTCAGTGTCGTCGTCACCGATGACGGCCATGGCTGCGGCACGATCGACCCGGCGGCGCAGGGCGGCATCGGCCACATGCACACGCGGGCAGCGCTCGTCGGCGCGAGGCTGCGCTTCGAGCCGGCCGGCCGCAAGGGCGGCACCAGGGTTCTGATCGAGATCGATCGCGCGCCAGCGGACGGCAAGCCGGCCACGGCTGGCGAGCAGCAGGCGGTATCGGAGGTGGCGTAGTGCTGATCATGATTGCCGAGAATGACGGGCTGCATCGCACCTTCGCGCGCCGGACGGTGGAACAGCTGTGGCCGGGCGATGTCGAGGTGATCGAGGCCGGCGACGGCGAGGATGCCATCAACCTGGCGGCCGAGCGCGAGCCGCCGCATGTCGTGCTCGACCTGCAACTGCCCAAGGCGACGGGCATCGAGGTGGCGCGCGCGATCTGGAGCCGACGCGCCGGCACGCACATCCTGTTCTGGTCGAACTTCGCCGACGAGGCCTATGTGCGGGGCGTGGCGCGCATCGTGCCGCCCGGCTCGGTCTATGGCTATGTGCTGAAATCGGCGACCGAGGAAGGCATGCGCTCGGCGCTGCGCGGCGTCTTCCGCGAAGGTCACTGCATCATCGACCGCGAGATCCGTGGTATCCAGCACCGCGTCCAGGACCGCTTCGAGGGCATCACCGACGGCGAGTATGAGAGCCTGATTGACATCGCCTTGGGCCTGACCGACAGGGCGATCGCGGCGCGCCGCGGCCTGTCGATCCGCGGCGCCCAAAGCCGCATCAAGCATGTCTACGACAAGCTGGGCATCGTGCCGCCGGAGGAGGGCGCCGGAGAGGCTTCGGTCTTCAACTCGCGCACGCGGGCGATCTACCTCGCCTTGGCGCGGGGCCTGGTCAACATCGATGCGCTGCGCCGCGAGCAGGACAGGCTCGACGCCTGGCTGGCACAGGCGGCGCCGCTGCAGGATCAATGATCCTTGTCACCGGCTTGCAACCGACTGTGCAAAACCACAGTCGGCGCTGCGCGTTGACCCGTATCGCCCGGCCCGGGGCCTGACTAGGCTCGCTCCCCACAACAAGAAAATGCCCGGGAGGCGCCGATGCCGTTCGTCAACATACGGATACTCGAGGGCCATTCGCAAAAGCGCAAGGACGAGATCTCGCGCCGCGTCACCGAAGCCATCAGCGAGGTCGCCGAACTGCCCAAGGAGGCGATCTGGGTGGTGTTCGAGGACGTGGCCGGCAGCGACTGGTTCGTCGGCGGCGCGGCTGTCCGCAAGCCGAAGGACCAGTGATGTCGATTTCGGCGCGGGCCCGCCATTCCGGCTTCGACGACGTTGTCGGCAACGCGTCGATGGAACAGCTGGCCACGGGCTACTCCTTCATCGAAGGGCCGGTGTGGCATCCTTACGAGAAGTGGCTGGTGTTTTCCGATATTCCCGAAAGCCGCATGTACAGGCGCAGCCCATCGGGCGAGATCGAGTTGTTCCGGGAGCCAAGCCATAAAGCCAATGGCAACACGCTCGACCGCCGCGGGCGGCTGGTCACTTGCGAACACGCGACGAGCCGCATCACTCGCGCCGAGCCGGACGGAACCGTGACCGTGCTCGCCACCCATTACGGCGACAAGGAGCTGAACAGCCCGAACGACGTCGTCGTCGCCACCGGCGGCGCCATCTACTTCACCGACCCGGGCTTTGGCCGGGTGGAATTCTACGGCGTGCCGCGACAGCAGGAGCTTTCGTTCCAGGGCGTCTATCGGATCGACGGCGACGGCGCCCTCACCTTGCTTGCCGACGATTTCGCGCAGCCCAACGGGCTCTGCTTCTCGCTCGACGAATCGCGCCTGTTCATCAACGACACCGAGCGCGGGCATATCAGGGTGTTCCGTGTCGAGACCAATGGCGACCTCAATGGCGGCGCGGTCTGGGCGGTGATCGAAGGCACGGAGCCGGGATCGACCGACGGCATGAAGATCGACAGCCGCGGCAATCTCTATTGCACCGGCCCGGGCGGCATCCACGTCTTCGATGCCTCCGGCGAGCTTCTCGGCGTCATCGCGACGCCGGAAGACTGTGCCAATTTCACCTTCGGCGACGAGGATCTGAGGAGCCTCTACATCGCCGCGTCGACGTCGCTCTACCGGCTCAGAGTCCGCGTGCCGGGGCTGAGGCTGTTTTGAGCGCGGGATCGTCCGGGCTCAAATCGGATTGGAAGTGAGGCCGGCCTCAAAAGCCGGCTGGAGTGCAGCAGTCAACACATCTGGGAGGATACGACATGAAGAAACTACTCGTCCTGAGCGCTCTGGCGGCGATGCTCGCCTCGGGCACCGCGCTTGCCGATACCAGCGGCAAGAAGATCGCCTTCTCCAACAACTACGCCGGCAACTCGTGGCGCCAGGCGATGCTGGACAGCTACGGCATCGTCACCAAGAAGGCGGTCGAGGACAAGGTGGTCGCGGCCGCCGACGTCTTCACCACCGCCGACAAGGAAGTGCCGACCCAGGCCGCCCAGGTGCAGAACCTGATCCTGCAGGGCTATGACGCCATCGTCATCAACGCCGCCTCGCCGGATGCGCTCAACGGCGCCATCAAGCAGGCCTGCGATGCCGGCATCGTCGTCGTCTCCTTCGACGGCACCGTCACCGAGCCCTGCGCCTACCGGGTCGTCGTCGACTTCAAGGACATGGGCAAGCAGGAAGTCGAACAGATGGCCAAGTTCCAGCCGAAGGGCGGCAATCTGCTGGAGATCCGCGGGCTGGCCGGCACCTCGATCGACGACGCCATCCATGCCGGCATCCTCGAAGGCGTCGCCGCCCATCCCGAGTTCAAGATCGTCGGCTCGGTGACCGGCGACTGGGACCAGACCACGGCGCAGAAGGCGGTGGCGACCATCCTGCCTTCGCTGCCAGATGTCGTCGGCATCGTCGACCAGGGCGGTGACGGCTACGGCGCCGCGCAGGCCTTCGCCGCCGCCGGCAAGCCGCGCCCGACCATCATCATGGGCAATCGCCAGGACGAGCTGAAGTGGTGGAAGGAGCAGAAGGAAAAGGACGGCTACCAGACATGGTCGGCGTCGATCGCGCCGGGCGTCTCGACGCTGGCCTTCTGGGTGGCGCAGCAGGTGCTCGACGGCCGCACCGACATTCCGCACGACCTTCTTGTGCCGTATCTCGCCTTCACCCAGGACGATTTCGAAGCCGCCCTGCCGAAGATCAAGGAAGGCGGCGTCGCCACGCACGAATATACGCAGGAAGACGCCATCGGGGCCATCAAAGCCAACATCAAGTGATGGCTACTGTTGCCGCCGGCATCGCCAACCGGATATCGTTGAGCATGCCCAAGGCAAACACCGACACCAGGCTGGACGGCGCCGCGAAGCATTTCGGCGCCGCCAATATCGACATCATCAGGCTGGACGGTGCCGAAAAGCATTTCGGCGCCGTCCGGGCGCTTGGCGGCGTCGACTTCCATGTCGGCGCCGGCGAATGCGTCGGCCTCGTCGGCCATAACGGCGCCGGCAAGTCGACGCTGATGCATATGGTGGCAGGCACGCTTGTCCCCGACAGCGGCGCGATCACGGTGCGCGGCAGCGCCGAGCGGGACTATTCGGTGCCGCGGGCGCTTGAGCTCGGCATACGCTGCGTGTTCCAGGAGCTGTCGCTCTGCCCGAACCTCAGCGTCGCCGAGAACACGCGCATCAACCATCCTTCGCTCACCGGTTTCGGCTGGCGCCGCAAGGCCGCCGAGCTGATCGCCGCCAAGCTGGACGAAATCTTCCCCGACCATGGCATCTCCGCTTCCGACATCGCCGGCGACCTGTCGATCGGCTGGCGGCAGATGGTGGAAGTGGCGCGCGCCTTCACGCTGACCGAGGATCCGCTGGCACTGGTCATCCTCGACGAGCCGACCTCGTCGCTCGACGCGCACACGGCCGGCCAGCTGCTGGCCTTCGTGCGCCGCTTCGTCGCTTCCGGCGGCAGCTGCATCCTGATCTCGCATGTGCTGGGCGAGGTACTGCAGAACGCCGACCGCATCGTGGTGATGCGCGACGGCAAGGTCGTCGCCGCCGACGCCGCAAGCGCCTTCGACCGCGACCGGCTGGTCGCCACCATGGGCGGCGCCGAGGGACATCAGAGAACGGCCGCGGAGACAAGGAAGGCCGAAGCCGGGCCGCTGCGGGTCAAGGCGCGTCCGGCGCGGCAGCAGGACGGCAAGGAGCTCGTCGCCCGCGCCGGCGAGATCATCGGGCTCGCCGGGCTCGCGGGCCACGGGCAGACCGATCTGCTGCTGGCGATCTTTGCCGCTGCCCAGCGCGCCAGGACCGGCATCGAGGTGACCGCACCGGTGGCGCTGGTGGCAGGCGACCGTCAGTCGGACGGCATCTTCCCGCAGTGGTCGATCGCTGAGAATATCGGCATCCGCTCGCTGGCGCGGCTGCGCAGCGGGTTGCTGATCTCGCCGCAACGCGAGGCCGAGCTTGCCGACTTCTGGAAGAACAAGATCGGCATCCGCACGCCGGACATGAACAACAACATCTACTCGCTGTCCGGGGGCAACCAGCAGAAGGCGCTGTTTGCGCGCGCGCTGGGCTCGGATGCCGGCATCGTGCTGATGGACGATCCGATGCGCGGCGTCGACATCGGCACCAAGCTCGAAGTCTACGACCTGGTGCGCGAGGAGGCTGGCCGAGGCCGCACCTTCCTCTGGTACACAACCGAAACCGAAGAGCTCGACAATTGCGACCACGTCTATGTCTTCAAGAACGGCCGCATCGTCGCCAATCTCGGACGCGACGAGCTGACCGAGGAAAAGATCATCCAGTCCTCGTTCGGCGACGCGGCCTGAGATGACGGCGGCCTCGCTCGAAACCAGATTGAAGGCGTCGCCGGCTGGCGGCGGCGCGGCGCGGGCGCGCATGCTGCGCAGCCTGCTGCCGGCGCTGTCGCTGGCGCTGGTGCTTTTGGCGATCGCCTGGCTCAACCCGCGCGCCATCTCCTATTTCGGCTTCACCCTGATGCTCAACCTGGCGATCCCGATCGCGCTGGCGACGATCGCGCAGATGTTCGTCATCGCCGGCAACGAGCTCGACCTCTCGATCGGCACCTTCGTCGGCTTCGTCGGCTGCGTCACCGCGACC
>NZ_RZOF01000350.1:0-6565 GCF_003998955.1 Mesorhizobium sp. M4B.F.Ca.ET.017.02.2.1
CATAGGTAACAGTTCTCCCCCTATGAGTCCGCTGCAGCGCCAACCAATCCGCTTGGCGCTGCAGCGGACTCATAGGGGGAGAACTGTTACCTATGTATCCGGTCCATTCTGTTACCCATCTATCGGCTGGACACCGGCAGGCGGATGAGGGGCGGCGCCGACGCTTAGCGGTTTGCGCACATCCCCAGCATATCCTACTTCGCCGCCTTCGCCCGTTCGATCGCGTCGACGATCATCTTCTTGGCGTATTTGGAATCGTGCCAGCCCTCGATCTTGACCCACTTGCCGGGCTCGAGATCCTTGTAGTGCTCGAAGAAGTGCTGCACCTGATCACGCGTGATCTCGGGCAGGTGCGTGTATTCGGTGACGTTCTCGTAGCGCAGCGTCAGCTTGGGCGACGGCACCGCGATCACCTTCTCGTCCTGGCCGGCATTGTCTTCCATGATCAGCACGCCGATCGGCCGCACGTTGATGACGCAGCCCGGCACCAGAGCGCGCGTGTTGCAGACCAGCACGTCGATCGGATCGCCGTCGCCCGACAGCGTGTGCGGCACGAAGCCGTAATTGCCGGGATAGCGCATGGAGGTGTGCAGGAAGCGGTCGACGAACAGCGTGCCGGCCTCCTTGTCCATCTCGTATTTGATCGGCTCGCCGCCGATCGGCACCTCGATGATGACGTTGACGTCTTCCGGCGGGTTCTTCCCGGTGGCAATCGCTTCGATGCGCATGGCTCAAATCCCTCTCTCGATTTGTCAGACCGATAGCGGCGGAAGCGTCATGGTGCAATGCGGCGAATCGTGCGGGGACAATAACGACGCCGGAACGCGGCATTCATTCCCAGACGAAGGCGACCTTCTTCAGCGCCTTTTGCTCGAAGATCTCGACGCCTTCAGCGATGTCGCGGCCGCCGGCGCCGGCATAGAAGGCAAGCGCGTTCTGGTTGTCCTCGAGCGCCCACACGACCATACCTTTCAGCCCGTGATCGGCGAGCCGCGCGCGCGCCGCCCTGAACAGCCGGCTGCCGAGCCCGATCCCCTGGTATTCCGGGCGCAGGTAAAGCTCATAGATTTCGCCCTGCTGCCTGAGCTCGCGGGCGCGGTTCTTGCCGATCGTGGCGTAGCCGGCGATCGTGCCGCCGATCTCGACCACCAGCACGGTGGCGGCACGGCGAATCGCATTCGCCCACCAGTCGGGGCCGCGGCGGTTGATCATCGAGGTCAGCGTGCGATGCGGGATAATGCCTGAATAGGCGCCGCGCCAGGCCTCCTGGTGCACGTCGGCGATCGCGCCGGCATCGCGCGGCTCGGCTTTCCTGATATCGATGATCAGCGTGTTCATGATTGCTTAACCATAAACCCGCATCGCCCGATTGCAAAGAGTCCGGCCAGCCACTCCCATCCTTTCGCACAGGCGGATGATACGCCGACGAGGAGGGCAGAGCCTGGCTGGAAACGCGCTCTGCCGAGGCGGATGGCGTGGTTTTCGAGAACCGAAGCGAAGCGGACTTTCTGGTCCGTGAGCATCGGAAGCGCAGAAAACCGCTTCAGGCGTCCGGCAGAGTAGCGTTTACAGGCAGGCTCTCAGATCTCGACGAGATGATCGTCGAGCTCGTTGGCATCGCCCGCCGTGACAGGGAAATGTTCGGCCAGTACCGCGCCCACCGATTCGACGGCCTTGATGAAGCCGTCGGCGAGCCGGTCGTCGCCGGCGTGCGCGGTAAGGTCGCGGACCACGCCGTCCCAGACATTCTGGCCGACCTTGCTGTTGATGCCGGCATCGGCAACCACCTCGGCGTAACGCTCGGCGATCGAGACGAAGATCAGCACGCCGGTACGCGCCGCGGTGCGATGGACGTTGCGGGCAAGGAACTGCTTGACCGCGTTGAGGTGCGCCGCCTGGTAGCGCAGGTGGTGCGGCACGAAATGGATGCGCAATCCCGGCAGCGCCCACAAAAGCAGCAGCGCCGAGGCCAGCGCCAGCAGCTCGGCGAAAACGAAATGCGGCAGGCGGATCGACAGCCACCAGGCCTCCAGCCCATAGGCGACGGCAAGGCTGACGATGAGCGTGCCGAGCGTCACCATGAAGGCGGCGGGAAAGAAATAGCCGTCGCTGGCATGCGCCACCACGCAGTAGATCTCGCCGTCGGTCCTCGTCTCGGCGGCGCGGATCGCCCCGGCGATGCGCTCATGATCCTGCGGGCTGATCGGTCGTGTTGCCATCTTTCTCACCAGCTCCCTGAAGACCCGCCGCCGCCGGACGAGCCGCCGCCGCCCGAGAATCCGCCGCTCGAACCGGACGACCAGCTCCCGCCTGAACTCCCGGACGACCAGCCGCTATCGGAACTTCCCGTCGACCAGCCGCTGCCGCTGCCGGTCGTCCAGCCACGGCTTGAAGTCCGCGCGCCGCGACCGTAGCGAAAGGTCATGCCCAGCCATCGATACACGCCCGGCGACAGTTGCGTGCCGAAGATCGGCGGCAGGAACGCCATCGCCAGGCCACCGAGAAATATCGTCGCCCACAGGATGATGAACACCATGAGGATGGGATCTACCGGGCTGTCATTGGCCGGATTGCGCTTGCCGCGCGCCTCGAGCTCCTCCGGATTGCCCTCCAGCACCATGATCATGTCGTCGACTGCTTTGCTGATGCCGCCGGAGAAATCGGCGGCGCGGAAGGCCGGCACCATGTCGTTCTCGATGATCAGCTTGGTGTGCAGGTCCGTCAGCGTGCCTTCGAGCCCGTAGCCGACCTCGATGCGCATCTTGCGGTCGTTCTTCGCCACCAGGAGAAGCACGCCGTTGTTTTCCTTGGCCTGACCGAGCTTCCAGAAGCGGAACAGCCGGTTGGCGTAGGGCTCGATTTCCTCGCCGCCGAGACTGGGAATGGTCGCGACAACGATCTGGTCGGAGCCTTTTGTCTCCAAATCGGCCAGTTTTTGCGTCAGCGCCGCCTCGGTCGCGGTGTCGATCAGGCCGGCATTGTCGACGACACGGCCGGTGAGCGCCGGCAGTTCGGCGCCCCGCGCGGCGAAAGAGACGAAAAGGATCGCCACGGCGACCAGCAAGGCACCCGCGGTGCGGCATGGGGATCCTGGCAGGGCGCGGCCGCTCATCGCCTCACCAGCTTCCCGAGGAGCCGCCGCCGCCGGACGAACCGCCGCCGCCGGAAAAGCCGCCGCCGCTCGAGGACCCGCTGGAACTTCCCGAGGACCAGCCGCCGCCGCCGGACGAGCGCTTGCCGGGCTCGAAGGTCATGCCGAGCCAGCGATAGCGGCCAGGGCCTATCCTCTGGCCGAAGATCGGCGGCAGGATGGAACTGGCAAGGCTTAAAACGAGGATGGTGATCCAGACGGCGATGAAGATCGAGAAGAACAGATCGTCGGGATTGAACGGCGCCTGCTCGTTGCGCTTGCCGCGCGCCTCCAGCTCTTCCGGATTGCCCTCCAGCACCATGATCATGTCGTCGACGGCCTTGCTGATACCGCCCGAGAAATCGCCGGCGCGGAAGGCAGGCACCATGTCGTTCTCGATGATCAGCTTGGTGTGCAGGTCGGTCAGCGTGCCTTCCAGCCCATAGCCGACCTCGATGCGCATCCTGCGGTCGTTCGGCGCCACCAGCAGAAGCACGCCATTGTTCTCCTTCGCCTGGCCGAGCTTCCAGAAGCGGAACAGCCGGTTGGCGTAGGGCTCGATCTCCTCGCCGTCGAGGCTGGGAATGGTCGCGACGACGATCTGGTCGGAGCCCTTCTGCTCGAAATCGGCCAGTTTTTGCGTCAGCGCGGCCTTGGTCGCGGCGTCGATGATGCCGGCATTGTCGACGACGCGGCCGGTGAGAGCGATGAGATCGGCGGCGAAGGCGGTGAGCGGGAGGAGGAGGACCAGAAGGGCGAGAAGGACACCAACGCTCGCACTCCGTCCCACCCCCCTCTGGCCTGCCGGCCATCTCCCCCGCAAGGGGGGAGATTGGCAGCTTCCCCGTCGGCCCACATCTTCAAACGTCCGAGATTGGCGAAAGCGCAGATGACGGCTGATCTCCCCCCTTGCGGGGGAGATGTCCGGCAGGACAGAGGGGGGTGGGACGGAGCTCAAAGCCGACAGGGACCAGACCCGCTAGGTGATCGTTCAACCGCCTTGCTTGGTGCCGAAATCGACCTTCGGCGGCTGCATCTTGTCTTCGTCGACGGTGAAGTTGGCGAAGGGCTCGTTGCTGCGGAACCAGAAGGTCGCCCACAGCACCGACGGGAAGGTCCTGAGTGTCAGATTGTAATCCTTGACCGCCTGGATATAGTCGCGTCGCGCCACCGCGATGCGGTTCTCGGTGCCTTCGAGCTGCGCCTGCAGGGCGAGGAAATTCTGGTTGGCCTTGAGATCGGGATAGGCTTCCGACACCGCTATCAGCCGCGACAGCGCGCTGGTCAGCCCGGCCTGGGCATCCTGGAATTTCTTGAGGGCTTCGGGATCCTTCAGCGTTTCCGGCGTCACCGTGATTTGCGTCGCCTTGGCGCGCGCCTCGACCACCGCGTCGAGCGTGTCCTTCTCATGCGCGGCGTAACCCTTCACCGTCTCCACCAGGTTGGGGATCAGGTCGGCGCGACGCTGGTACTGGTTCAGCACCTCGCTCCAGGCCGCCTTGGCGTTCTCCTCCGCCGTCGGGATGGTGTTGTAGCCGCAGCCGGCGAGCAGCGGCAGCACGACGGCCATCACCAGCAAGGCCGGCAGATGACGGAAGGGGGAGGAGAGGCGCTGGGCGAACATGATCTGGGTCCCTCGTCGGAAGTTGCACCCGAAGCATTACCACAATCCGCCCGCAAGAAAATGACCTCGGCCGCAAAGCTTCCGCTGCGATCCCGCTGCCATGCAGGCCCTGTGAATGGTCGGGCGAACAGGCTAAGGTCCCGGCAAAACGGGACATTTGCCATGGCCAAGCGCCAGGACACCGACACCGCATCGCGCCGCATTCTCGAGCGCGTGGAACGGGAGACCAGCCCGGGCGGCACCTCGTTCATCACCCGGACCGCCAAGGGCGCTCGCGACCATGTCAACGCCGCGGACGCCGACCGTTCGGATCCGATCGACTATTGGGGCACCCGCATCGGCCGGGTGCTGGGGCTTCTCATCGCCATCGGCCTGCTCGCCTGGCTGGTGTATTTCGCCACGCGTGGCGGTTAGGACTGAAAATCCATGAACGCTGAAAAAGCCGGCGCGCCGCGCGCGGTCATCGTCATCTCCAGCCATGTCGCCCGCGGCTCGGTCGGCAACCGCGCCGCCGTCTTCGCGCTGGAGACGCTCGGCTTCCCGGTCTGGGCGGTGCCGACCGTCGTCCTGCCCTGGCATCCGGGCCACGGCCGGGCGACCCGCATCGTGCCGCCGCTCGACCAGTTCAAGGCGCTGATGGCCGATCTCGAGCGCGCACCCTGGCTGGGCGAGGTCGGCGCGGTGCTGTCCGGCTATCTCGGCGAGGCTGGCCAGGCCGAAGCTGTCGCCTCGCTGGTCGCCGCCGTCAAGGAAAGGACGCCCAACGCCGTCTATATCTGCGATCCGGTGATGGGCGATTCCGGCGGGCTCTACGTGCCGGAACCCACGGCCATCGCCCTGCGCGACCGGCTGATGCCGATCGCCGACGTCGCCACGCCCAACCGCTACGAGCTGGAATGGATGGCCGGCGCGCCGCTTCCAGACCTGAAATCGGTGGTGGCGGCCGCCCTTCACGCCGGCCCCTCCACCATGCTGGTGACCTCGGCGCCGTCGATGATGGCCGGCGGCACCGGCAACCTGCTGCTCGATTCCAGGCAGGCGCTGCTTGCCGAGCATCGCATCATCGAAAGGCCGCCGAACGGGCTGGGCGACCTGACGGCGGCCGTCTATCTGGCGCGCATCCTCTCCGGCCAGTTGCCGATCAAGGCGCTGCAGTCGACCACGGCCGCCGTCTACGAGATCCTGGCGCGCACCGCCAAGCGCGGTGGCGACGAGTTGCAGCTCGAGACCGACGCGCAGAGCCTGTCGCACCCGATGGCGATGGTGCAGCTGCGCCACCTCCTGCATCCGGGGCGGGACAAGCGGGCGTGACCGCCGACGGCCGGATGCTGGTCGGCGTCGACGGCTGCAAGGCTGGCTGGATCGCCGTCCATCGTCATCCGGATGCCGCCCCTTGGGTCTCCGTCTTTCCAGGCTTTGCCGCTTTGCTTGCCGCATTGCCCGCCAGCGCCACGATCGCCGTCGACATGCCGATCGGCCTGCCGGACTTTTCGCAAAGAGGCGGGCGCGGGCCGGAAGCGCTGGTGCGGCCACTTCTCGGCGGTCGGCAATCCAGCGTGTTCTCGATCCCCTCGCGCGCGGCGCTCTATGCCGAGATCGATGACTTCACCACGCTCGAGGCCTGGTATGAAGCGCATCGACGCGCCAGCGAGGTCGCCAAGGCGAGTTCGGATCCGCCGCGTGGCGTGTCGATCCAGGCCTTCGGCATATTCTCCAAGATCCGCGAGGTCGATTCCCTGCTGATCGCGCGGCCGGACCTGCGCGGCCGCGTCTTCGAATCGCATCCCGAGGTCGCCTTCTGCCGGTTGAAC
>NZ_RZOF01000351.1:0-6562 GCF_003998955.1 Mesorhizobium sp. M4B.F.Ca.ET.017.02.2.1
GCTTGGGGAAACGGTGCGCCTGGACAGCATCGACCAGAAGGACTTCGACACCGTCTTCTACCCGGGCGGACACGGGCCGCTGTGGGATCTGGCCGAAGATCCGAATTCGATCAGGCTGATTGAATCCTTCGCTGCCGCCAGCAAGCCGGTCGGCCTCGTTTGCCATGCGCCGGGCGTGCTGCGTCACGTGACCAATCCCGACGGCACCCCGTTTGTTCAGGGCCGCTATGTCACCGGCTTCACCAACGCCGAGGAAGCGGCCGTGGGTCTTACGAAGGTCGTGCCTTTCCTCGTCGAGGACGAGCTCATCAAGCTCGGCGCGGTGTTCTCCAGGGTCAAGGACTGGGGCGTGCACACGGTGGTCGACGGCCGGCTCGTCACCGGTCAGAATCCGGGGTCGTCGGTCGAGGCGGCGGAGGCGCTCATGGCTGCCGTGAGCCTGGTGAAGACCAGGGCCGCCTGAGCGGGCCGTGCATCGCGACCTGCCGCAGGCTCACGCCACGCTTCGTCATCCTCGGGCTTGACCCGAAGGGGTGCGCTGTCCGCCGGCGCTCTCAGCGCCTGGTGCTCCGGCTCCGCCAACGCTTCGTCATTCTCGGGCTTGACCCGAGGATCCATGCCGTGACGCTTTTCGTAGAATGCGGCGGATCAAAAACTGCACCGTCGCAAGGCGCGCAGGTCGCGGCATGGATCCAGGGTCTGCGCGCGTCGCTTCGCTCCTTGCTCCGCCCCAGGATGACGAAGGTGACAAACACGGCGCTCCTTGACGCGCCCTCTGTCGCCATCGGCGACCGCTGCGCTTGCAGGAATTGCTTCGCCCGTCACGACATACCCCTTTCGGCCTAGTCCATATTATTCGGTAAGTGACTCGCACGCCGGTCGAGCCAATACTTCCTGCTGGTAATCATGCCGGGCGGGGGCTCGCAAACATGGATTCCGATATCGTCTCGGGCATAGCCGTTGCTTCGATCGTCGTCGGCCTCGCCGGTCAGGCCGTTCTGCTTTGGATCACCTGTCGCGGCCTCGGCTGGACGCCGGCGATCGTGAGCAACCGCAGACGGCGTCTCGCCAGTGACCGCGATTAGAATTCGCCCGGCACGCCGTATATGCGTGGCATCGTCATGGACGTGACTAACCCGAAGGTGGCGATCTTCCTCGCCTTCCTGCCGCAGTTCCGGAGCGCGGCAGCATTGCCGCCCAGATGCTGACGCTCTGCGCCATCTTCATCCTCTGCGCCTTCCGAGCCTCCCTGCACGCGCACTTCCTCGAGTTCATCGTGAGCGTGCAAGGCCGGGATCCAGTTTCATCAGGATCGTGGATTCGCCGCCGGCCTCATCCTTGTAGATTGCTTTCATGTAGACGCCCGGCGCGGCCGAAGTGAACGCGCGTGGCCCTCTCCGAATAACCTGTTCCGTAGTATAGCGAATCGACTTTGAAAATTTGGAGATTCCATTGCTTCGCCGCAGTCTTATTGCCCTTGTCGCGATCGCTCTTACAGGTTGCGTCGCGTCCTCCATTGACCCGCAGAGCAAGGCCTCCTTGGGCTTCGTCTACGTGGAGCCGGTGCAGCTGTCGAAAGCCACTGTCTTTGCGCCAAATTCAAGTGAGGCAAATGCAAGTTCGGGGAAAGTGCCCGCCACGGTGGCAGAGGCCACTTCCCGTCTTCAAGAGGTCGTGGATACGCGCACCAACCTCCGCGAGTTCATCGAGAGTCAGGCGAAGGAAGACCTTGTCAGCAAGGGATACCGCGTGACAGACGCGGCATCGGGCGCCTCCGCCAGGCTGAAGATCAACGTCAACCACGCATTGAGCGTTCCGGTTAACGATGGGCGAGGCATTGCAATGACCGTCAGCGCTGAGATGGTTCGTTCATCGGACGGCAAACGGCTAATGTTCGCCGGCGCCAGCCAGATCAACGATGCCGAAGCGAAGGGCCTTCGCATGGCGCCCTATGCCGAATGGTTCACGAATGATGAGTTCTTCGTAGAGCAGTACCGCTTGGTAGCCCGGCTGCTTACAGCTCAGGCCCTTGCGGGCCTGTAGGGGCGAAAAAACTCGG
Organism: Mesorhizobium sp. M4B.F.Ca.ET.017.02.2.1; assembly: GCF_003998955.1. Classification (NCBI taxonomy): domain Bacteria; kingdom Pseudomonadati; phylum Pseudomonadota; class Alphaproteobacteria; order Hyphomicrobiales; family Phyllobacteriaceae; genus Mesorhizobium; species Mesorhizobium sp. M4B.F.Ca.ET.017.02.2.1. The sequence goes on from NZ_RZOF01000351.1 coordinate 2,060, forward strand.
TGGAGGCGACGCCCCGCACCGGATCTAACCCAACGCGAAAACTGTGAAAGCGGAAGCAAGGGCCTTGTCGCGAGCCTGATCACCGACCATGCGAGGCGATCGCCGGTCTGCCTATCCTCCCTGACAGCCTCGGCAGCAGGAAAATCTCCGCCCCCCGGCAACATTTGGCAGTCGCCGCTGCCTTGGGGCCTTGGTCCTATGAAATCTGTGCCGGAACCGTGCTAGGGTGGCCGCCGCAGGACGCGGCTTGCCGCGCTTCAAGGCGGTCAGGAACGATTGTCATGCTCAATCCAATCTCCATCATGGCCGACCGGCTCGGCGACTATCTGTCGGAACTCTACCTCCAGTATTTCTCGCATCGCAATCCGGAATATGCGAGCTACCTGGGCGGGGCGGCCCGCCTTGTCCTGGAGCGCATCGGCAATTCGAACGCGCTCTATCACAACATCGAGCATACGCTGATGGTTACGCTCGCTGGCCAGCAGATCATTCGCGGCCGGCTACTTTCGGAATCCCTGACCCCCGATGACTGGCTGCATTATACCTGCGCGCTGCTTGTCCACGATATCGGCATGGTGCACGGCGTGTGCGAGGGCGACACCGAGGACAGCTTCGTCATTAACGAGGCCGGCGACCGCTATACGCCACCGCGCGGCGCCTCCGACGCGGTGCTTGCGCCCTATCATATCGACCGCGCCAAGATCTACGCGCGGCAACGTTTTGCTTCCTCGAAGTTCATCAACGAGGAGCGCATCGTCGAGGCGATAGAGATGACACGCTTTCCGGTGCCGACCGATCCGGCCTACCAGGTCACCAACACCGAGCCTGCGCTGGTCAGGGCCGCGGACCTGATCGGCCAGCTCGCTGATCCCTTTTACCACCGCAAGCTGCCGGCGCTGTTTGCGGAGTTCTCTGAGATCGGGATGGTGGAAAAGCTCGGCTGCAGGACCGCCGCCGATCTCGGCGCCCTCTTTACCGATTTCTTCACACTGCAAGTCGAGCCTTACATCGCCGACGCGATCCGCTATCTGGAGCTGACGACGGAAGGCAAACAGTGGATTGCCAACCTCCACAGCAACCTCTTCCAGTCCGGGCATCGCCCGGCCAGGATCGGGCCGTTCCCCGGCCTGTTGCAGCCCACCTCGGCAAGCCATTTGGTGGAAACTTAAGAGCCTGGGATCGTTTCCCTTTCCGCCGGTCCGCAAAGGTTGCATGCGGCGGCTGTCAGGCATCGTCGCCAGGCCCGCATCCGCCGTGGTCGTGGTCCCAAGCGGCAAATCAGGCCGGGAGCCGCCACATTCGCACCAGACCTGTGCCACGCAATTCCGTTTCCCCGAGCGGCTCGCAAGCAAAATCCGGTCCGAGCAACTGGTGGGTCGCATCAGAAATACGGATTTCATCGGGCTCCGCGGCCTTTTGAATGCGCGCGGCGAGATTAACGGTGTCGCCCCACAGGTCATAGACAAACCGCCTTTTGCCTATGACGCCCGCCACGATCGGTCCGGAGTGAATTCCAATTCTGAGACGTAGCGCTTCGCCTGCGAAGCGCTCTCGCCTGGCCGCCTCCCGCAGCTCAAGCGCATAATTCGCAATGGCTTGCGCATGATCGGATCGCGCGACCGGCAGGCCAGCGACCGCCATGACACAATCGCCGATGGTTTTGATCTTTTCGCAGCCGTATTGTTCCGAGAGCAGATCGGCCGCCCTGAAGAAGTAATTCAGGATAGCGATCGTCGTCGCGGCTCCGACGCTCCGCGCTCTTTCGGTAAAGCCGACGATGTCGGCAAAAAGCACACTGACCTCCGCGTGGTTGTCTGCAATTTGCTCGTCCGCTTTCAGCCGCTCCGCGATCGACGCCGGAAGAATGTTGAGGAGCAGGGATTCGGCACGGCGGTATTCGCGCGACAAACCCTCCTGGCTCTCCCTTAACGCCTCGTTCGTCGATTGCAGCTTCGCATTGAGTTCACGCTCCCTCTCCTGCAGGAGCGTCATTTCATAAGCCTTCTGCTGAAGCCGCTGCTGATGGTCGCGTTCGGGCGTGGCGTCGAGAAAGAGCAGCCACACCGAGCCGCTGTCGTCAAAGAAATGAAGGTCCGCGACACGCCCGCCGGGCAGTTCCATCATGGGCAAATGGAATGGAAGCTCTGGGCAAGGCAGCAGCCCTTCCATGATTTCGAGTTGATCGGCAACGGGCTCGCCAGTGCGAAGCGACAAAAGCCCGTAATATCCAAGGTTGCCGCCCTTCGCTTCTATGCATTGCCGGGCGTCGATTTTTAGATATGCGGCAGAACGCTCCTTAGAGAAGAAATCGTATATCCAGCTTCTGACTTCTTTCGGCAACCTAGCCATGGTCTACTTGGCGACCATCGAGGCAAGCTGACGAAACGCATCGTCGACATGTTCGCCCGAAAGCGCGCTTGTCAGATAGATTTGCCATCCGCGTTGCTTCAGTTCGTCAATCTCACCATCCGGTATTGCCCAGCGATCGGTCAGATCGGATTTGTTGAACAGCAATACAAACGGCATGGCACCGAATTCGGCCTCGACGCGCTCGCGCAGCGTAAGCGCCACGGCAAGAGTAGCGGGCCGGGTTCCGTCGACGACAAGTACGAGCCCGGTCGCACCTCGCACATAGCTGACGCGGAATGAGCCGATATCGTCTTCGCCGGCCAAATCCCACAAAATCAGATCCACGGTCTTGTCCGGAAACGCGACGCTTTTCTTGTCGATCTTCACGCCCACCGTGGTCAGGTAGTTTTCCGAGAAGATGCTTTGCACGAACCTGCGCACCAGGCTCGTTTTGCCGACAGCGAACCCGCCCAACATGCAGATCTTTTTTTGCAGCATCCTGGGCCCCGCACTACTCCAGGCTGACCGTAACCGAAACCCGGCGATTGGTGGAGTTCCCAGTTCGACTATTTTCATTTTCGGGCACCGCCGGCTCAAAGGTGCCCGCGCCCCGGACCTGCAGCAGTTCCGGAGCGACGCCGCGCTTGTTGAGAAGCGCGCGAACCGTCTCGGCGCGGGCGGCGCTGATCGACGCGTTGGCCGTCTCACGGCCCGTTGTGTCCGAATGGCCGGTCAACATGAACCGCGCTGTCACGCCTGCCTTGCGGGCATTTTCGGCGAATTCCTTCAACTGATCAGCCAATCTGTCAAGCACCGGCGCCTGCTCCGGTCCCGGCACAACCTTGCCGGAAGAGAAGAAAATATCGGTCGTCTGGATGGCCTCTCTCAAATGATTAAGTTCGGCAAGGTTCAGCTCGCGCAACTGCGAGACATCCAGAATCACTCCGTCCGCCGAAAGTTGGTCGGCGGCGGCCTGTGCCCGGCCGATCCAGCCGGCAGGAGCCTCGCCCACGACAACGATGCGACCCTGGATGATCGAAAGCTGAACCGATTTCGGCGGGGACAGCGACGCCGTCAGCCGCTTCACCACGAACTTCGGATCAAGACTCTGATAGAATTGCCACTGTGAATGAACGCGGGCAGGATCAACCCCCGTTCCGGACAGCAGAGCTTGCGGGTCGGCGGCAAGCGGGTCTCTCAGACCGGAAATGTAGAAATGTCCGCCCCTCTCCGTTTGTTGGGCGACGATGATTCCCGGTTGAGCCTCAAGTCGCGACACATAATACTGCCAATGCTCCGCCGCGCGTGCATCGGGGCTCACATCACGAACCTTGGAAATGTCGAACTCCGGTCCGCCTACCGAAAGCTGTCGTGCCGCCGCGCGCGCCCGATCTATCCAGGTGTCGGGAGCCTCACCCTCGGCAACGATGCGGTCATTGACGATCGAAAGGCGCACGGTATCCGGCGGATACAGCGACGCCGTCAGCCGCTTCAACACGAACACCGGCTCAAGGCTCTGATAGAATTGCCAGCTTGCATGAACGCGAGCGGGATCGACCTGCGTCCCGGCCAGCAGCAACTGCGGGTCGACGGCAAGCGGGTCTCTCAGGCCGGTAATATAGAATTGGCCATCGCGCACATTCTGTTGGGCGACGATGATGCCGGGCTGCTTCTCCAGTCGCGACACATAGGCCTGCCAGCGCTCCTCGGGGCTCACATCACGGACACCGGAGATGTCGAAGACCGGGCCGCCGGCTGAAAGCTGCTGGGCGGCGGTCCGCGCCCGGTTGATCCACGCGGTGGTGGCCTCACCCGCCGCAACGATGCGATCATCGACTACGGAAAGCCGCACCGAATCCGGCGGCGCCAGCGACGCCGTCAGCCGCTTCAGCACGAACTGCGGCTCAAGACTCTGGTAGAATTGCCAGCTTGCATGAACGCGCGCGGGATCGACCTGCGTCTCGGCCAACAGCGAATGCGGGTCGGTGGCAAGCGGGTCTCTCAGACCGGCAATATAGAATTGGCCATCGCGCACAGTCTGATCGGCGACGATGATGCCGGGCTGGGTCGCCAGTCGCGACACATAGGCCTGCCAGCGCTCCTCGGCGCTCACATCACGGACCCCGGAGATGTCGAAGACCGGGCCGCCTGCCG
>NZ_RZOF01000352.1:0-6555 GCF_003998955.1 Mesorhizobium sp. M4B.F.Ca.ET.017.02.2.1
CCGCAAAGGCGCGCGCCGCTCAAGCGGCCGGAGCGCGCCGTTCCGCCGGTGACCATCTATCCGCCGGAACGGCCGATCCGCCTGTTCCGTTCGCCCGAGCCGATCGAGGTGCCGGCCACCGAGATGCCCGAGGGCCCGCCGATGAATTTCCGCTGGCGGCGCGCGCTCTACCGCGTCGCCCGCGCTGAAGGGCCGGAACGCATCGCCGCGGAATGGTGGCGAAGGCTTCCCGGCGAGGAGGAAGCGCCGACCCGCGACTATTTCCGTATCGAGGACAGCGATGGCCGCCGCTACTGGCTCTACCGCCAGGGCCTCTACGGCGCGTCGGAGGCGCCGCCGCGCTGGTTCATGCACGGGGTCTTCGCATGAACGCGCTCGCCGCCACCGCCTATGCCGAATTCGGCATCCAGTCGAATTTCTCCTTCCTGCGCGGCGCCTCCAAGCCCGAGGAACTGGTGGTCGCGGCGAAATACCTCGGCTTCGCCGCGATCGGGCTTGCCGACCGCAACACGGTGGCCGGCGTCGTGCGCGCCTGGCAGCAGGCCAGGGTGGAGACGCTTGCCTATCATCCCGGCTGCCGCCTGGTGTTCGGCGACGGCACGCCCGACATCCTCGCCTATCCGCGCGACCGCGCCGGCTGGGGGCATCTGTGCCGCATGCTGACGCAGGCCAATCTGCGCGACGAGAACGAGAAGGGGGCGACGCTGCTGAAACTGAGCGACCTCCTCGAATGGGGGGATCTGATGTCGCTGGCGGTGCTGCCCGAACTGTCGTCGGATCCGGATGGCAATCTCGCAATGATTAGCCTGCTTAAGGATCGCTTTGGCGCGGCGCTGCGGCTCGCCGTGGCGCCGGACTATCGCGGCAATGACCGTTTCCGCGTCGAGCAGGCGGCGGCGATGGCAGACCGGCTGGGCGTGCCGCTGATGGCGACCAACGACGTCCTCTATCACAGCGCCGGTCGCCGCTCGCTGCAGGACGTGCTGACGGCGATCCGCCTCAACATGCCCGTTTCCCAGGTCGGGCTGGAGCTGGCGGCCAACGCCGAGCGCCATCTGAAGCCGCCGCAGGAAATGGCCAGGCTTTTCCGCCGCCACCCGCAAGCGCTGGCGGAGACGCTGCGCTTCGCCGGCGAGCTGACCTTCTCGCTCAGCGACCTCGAATACAACTATCCCGACGAGCCGACCGAATCCGGCCTGGGGCCGCAGGCCGAGCTCGAGCGCCTGGCCAGGGAAGGGGCGGCGACGCGCTATCCGGCCGGCGTCCCCGCCGCCGTGATGAAACGCATCGGGGAAGAGCTCGCCCTGATCGAGCGGCTGAACTATGCGCGCTACTTCCTCACCGTTTACGACATCGTCAAATATGCCCGCAGCCAGCATATCCTGTGCCAGGGGCGCGGCTCCGCCGCCAATTCCATCGTCTGCTTCTGCATCGGCATCACCGAGGTCGGCCCCGACCGGATCGACACGCTGTTCGAGCGCTTCATCTCCGAGGAGCGCAACGAGCCGCCCGACATCGACGTCGACTTCGAGCATGAAAGGCGTGACGAAGTCATCGCCTATATCTACCAGAAATACAGCGCCAAGCGCACCGCGCTCGCCGCCGCCGTCATCAGCTATCGCGGCCGTTCGGCGCTGCGCGAGGTGGCCAAGGCCATGGGCCTGTCCGAGGATGTCCGCACCGCCTTGACCAGCTCGATCTGGGGCTGGTCGACCTCCGAGCTCGGCGAGAAGGAGGCAGCCGCCGGCGGCATCGACCGCAGCGATCCGCTGGCCAGGCAGGTGATCGAGCACGCCAACGAGATCATGGGCTTTCCCCGGCATCTGTCCCAGCATGTCGGCGGCTTCGTCATCACCAGGGACCGGCTCGACGAGGTCGTCCCCATCGTCAAGACGGCGATGGACGAGCGCAAGATGGTCGAATGGGACAAGGACGACCTCGACGCGGTGAAGATCCTCAAGGTCGACGTGCTGGCGCTCGGCATGCTGACCTGCCTGAAGCGCGCCTTCACACTGCTCACGCAGCATTATCCGGATGCGCGGGACGCCTATGGCCGGCCCTATGTGCTGGCTTCCCTTCCGGAGGAGGATGGCCGCGTCTATGACATGATCTGCCGCGCCGACACGCTCGGCGTCTTCCAGATCGAGTCGCGCGCCCAGATGTCGATGCTGCCGCGCCTCAGGCCGCGCGCGTTCTATGACCTGGTCATCGAGGTGGCGATCGTGCGGCCGGGTCCGATCCAGGGCGACATGGTGCACCCCTATCTGCGCCGCCGGCAGGGCAAGGAGCAGGCCGAATATCCCAAGCCGGAGCTGGAGCAGATCCTCGGCAAGACGCTGGGCGTGCCGCTGTTCCAGGAGCAGGCGATGAAGATCGCCATCGTCGCCGGCGGCTTCCGGCCGGGCGAGGCCGACGAATTGCGCCGCGCCATGGCCACCTTCAAGCGCACCGGCACGATCGGCAACTACCGCCAGCGCATGATCGACGGCATGGTCGGCAAGGGCTACGAGCAGGCCTTCGCCGAGCGCTGCTTCAAGCAGATCGAAGGCTTTGGCGAATACGGCTTTCCCGAAAGCCATGCCGCCTCCTTCGCGCTGCTGGTCTATGCCTCCTGCTGGTTCAAGACCTTCTACCCGGATGTCTTCTGCGCCGCGATCCTGAATTCGCAGCCGATGGGCTTCTATCAGCCGGCGCAGCTTGTGCGCGACGCCCGCGACCACGGCGTCGAGGTGCGCGAGGTCGACATCAACTTTTCCGTCTGGGACTGCGCGCTGGAACAGACCGCCTTCGATCCGGCTCGCGTGCTTGCCCGCCATGCCGAGATGCGCGGCGTGATCGAGACCGGCCATGCCGTCCGCCTCGGCTTTCGCCAGATCAAGGGCCTGTCGGAGGAGCGCATGACGCTGTTCGTCGAGCGGCGCGGCGCCGGCTACGAGACCGTGCGAGACGTCTGGCTGCGCTCCGGCCTCGATGTCGGCGAGATCGAACGACTGGCCGAGGCCGACGCCTTCCGCTCGATCGGCCTCGACCGCCGCGCCGCGCTCTGGGCGGTGCGCGCGCTCGACGGCAAGAGTGCCGCCGAGAAATTGCCGCTGTTCGACCAGCCGACGGTCCGCCTGCGCGAACTGGAGCCGGAGACCAGGCTGCCGACAATGCCGCTCGGCGAGCATGTCATCCACGACTACCGCTCGCTCGGCCTGTCCTTGAAGGCGCATCCGGTGGCCTTCCTGCGCGAGCGGCTCGACCGCGCCGGCGTCACCCCCAATGCGCGTCTCCCGTCCGTCAAGGACGGCCGGCGCGTCTCCGTCGCCGGCCTCGTGCTGGTGCGCCAGCGCCCCGGCAAGGGCAACGCGATCTTCCTGACGCTGGAGGACGAGAACTCCGTCGCCAATGTCATTTTCTGGGAGAGGACCTTCACCCGCTTCCGCCCCATCGTCATGGGCGCCCGCTTCGTGCGCGTCACCGGCAAGCTACAGCAGGAATCAGGCGTCATCCACATCGTCGCCGAGAAGATCGAGGACCTGACGCCGTGGCTGACCATGCTTTTGGAGGAGATGACCCCGGCTCTGCCCGCCCCGCCGGACATCGCCATGCTATCGGACAAGGCGGAAAGCGTCATGCCCAGGGGGCGGAATTTTCAGTAGGCGGCCTACGCCTTCCCGGGATTACGCAATCCCATATCGCGCTCCTCCTCTCCGCCAGCTCATCCCGCCCGCCGCGAGGCTCCTTTCCTCTCCCTCCGGAGGGGGGAGAGGTGGCGCTGCGAAGCAGCGACGGAGTGGGGGAAGGCGGTCCTCAAATGCGCCGTCGCCGACAATTCGGCACCAAGGCCAATCAAGGCGAGACATCCCCCGGCTTGACACAAAGACGCGGTGAGCAGGTCGACCCCCACTCCGTCGAGCTTCGCTCGACACCTCTCCCCCAATCGACGGGGGAGAGGAAAGGCACCCTCACTTCGCCCGCCGGCTTTCAATCCAGAAAAATGGGAGGGGCCGCCTTTGCTGCGCGTGATCTCCCCCCTCCAGGGGGAGATGGCCGGCAGGCCAGAGGGGGTCGGTTCGACCGGATGCGACCCTCTTTTCTATTCGCCGTACCCACTCACGCCGGCCCGCTCAGCCGCGGCGGCGACAGCAGGTCCTCGGCCGAAATCGTCCGCGCCTCCGAGGGCAGCATGATCGGGATGCCGTCGCGCACCGGATAGGCAAGTTTGGCCACGCGCGAGATCAGCTCGCCGCGCTCCGCATCCCAGGTCAGCGGACCCTTGGTCAGCGGGCACGCCAGCAGCTCCAGCAGCTTCGGATCGACACTTGCCTTCTGTCCGTCACGTCCTTCCGCAGCCATTGCACTTTTCCCTGTCCGACTGGTGCCTAAGGTGTGTTGAGATACAGGTCAGGCCCAGTCGAGAATGGTGGCTTCCGAGAACCGGAGCGGAAAGCGTACTTGAAGTACGTGAGCACCGGAAGCGCCTTTCCTCTCCCCCGTCGATCGGGGGAGAGGTGTCGAGCGAAGCTCGACGGAGTGGGGGTCGACCTGCTCACGCACGCAGGAAGCCGCCGTCTGCAGGCCGGCCTCACCTGAATATCGATACACCTATTGGAGGCTCGAGCCAAAATCCTCACCCTCGCGCGCCAGCGCCATCTCGGTGATGGCGATCAGCGTTTCGGCGCGCGTTTTCAGGTCCGCCGCCTCGAGCAGCGCCTGCTTCTCGGCCGGCCCATAGGGCGCCATCATCGACAGCGCATTGACCAGCATGGCGTTCTCGGCGCGGCTGACGCTCTCCCAGTCGGCTTCGAGATCGTTGGCCTGCAGATAGGCGCGAAACGCCTTCAGCAGCGACGGCCGGTCGACCTCGGCGCCGGCGCGGTCTTCGTCCAGATCGGCGAGGAAGGGCGCGATCCGGCATTGCCGGAACGGCGTCTTGGTGGCGGCCTCATGCGTGATGCGGAAGCGGCAGACGCCTTGCAGCGAGATCAGGTAGCGGCCGTCGCCGCTCTCGGCCAGCGAGATGATGCGCCCGGCGCAGCCGACGCTGCACAGTTCCGGCTCGCCGTCGTCGCGCAGGGCGCCGTCGAGGCTGGGCTGGATGATGCCGATCAGCCGCGCGCCGCCGACCGCCTCATCGACCATCTGCAGATAGCGCGGCTCGAAAATGTTGAGCGGCATGCGCCCGCCCGGCAACAGCAGCGCGCCGGCAAGCGGAAACACCGGGATCGTCGTCGGCAGATCGGCGCCACGCCGGTAATGCGCGTTTCCCGCCTGCAATCAGCCCTCCGATCGCCTGAAGCGTGTCAAAGCCGCGATCTCCTCCTCGCCGCCAAAGGCTACTCGTGCCTCCAAGCTGTGTCGAGATTCAGGTCAGGCCGGCCTCACCTGAAAAATCAACCCAGCTTAATCTGGCGCATTCGCGACAGGCCGCAAGCCCATGCGGCAAAAACAGCCGCCGAACGGCCTCAGGAAAACAGCAGCGACGACAGTTTGCGCCGCGCGGCCAGCGTCGCCTCGTCGGTCATGCCCCAGGCTTCGAAGAATTTTAATAGCTGCGCCTTGGCGCCGTCGTCGTTCCAGCTCCGGTCGGCCTTGATGATCGCCAGCAGATTGTCGGCGGCTTGCGTCCGCTCGCCGCGGGCATTCTGGATCATCGCCAGGTCGAAGCGCGCCTGGTGGTCGCCGGGATTGGCGGCAAGGCGGCGCTCGAACTCGGCCGGATTGCCGAGCGAGGCGGCCTGCGCGGCGAGCGCGATCCTGGCGCGCAGCGCGGCAAGTGGCGGCGCGTCCTTCTTGTCTTCCGGCGCCCGCGCCAGAATGGCCTCGGCGCCTTCCGTGTCGCCGGCCTCGAACAGCAGTTCGCCGAGCCCGGCGATCGCCTCGATCGTTTCCGGCGCCTGCTCGAGAATGGCGTCGTAGATGTCGGCCGCGGTCTGCGCGTCACCTGCGCCGCGCGCTTCCGCCGCCGCCGCCAGCGCCTCCGCCACCTGGTTGCCGGCGCCGTTCTTGCCGCCGACCTTCTTGATGAACTCGGCGATCTGGCTTTCGGGAATGGCGCCCATGAAGCCGTCCACCGGCTGGCCGTTCTTGAAGGCGAGGACCGCCGGGATCGACTGGATGCCGAGCTGGCCGGCGATCGAGGGGTGGTCGTCGATGTTCATCTTGACCAGCTTGACCGAGCCGCCGGCGGCCTTGACCGCCTTTTCGAGCTGCGGCGTCAATTGCTTGCAGGGGCCGCACCACGGCGCCCAGAAGTCGACCAGCACCGGCTGGCGGCGCGATTCCTGGACGACGTCGGCGGCGAAGCCGGCCGTCGTCGTGTCCTTGATCAGGTCGGCCGGCGCCTCGCCGAGCGAGAGCTTGGGCTCGCCGCCGCCATATTGCACCGTCGTGGCATACTGGCCGCCACTGTTGCCGAATGGATTGTTGTCGCTCATGTCATTGCCCTTCCGGTCGCGCCGCCGGCCAGCGGGAGGCGCGACAATTCTTGCTGGAGGTCAGTTTTCGCCATCCATGTGGCGATCATGACGTGACTTTCAAGATAACAGCATCGTGTCCGGTTGCCTCGAC
>NZ_RZOF01000353.1:0-6490 GCF_003998955.1 Mesorhizobium sp. M4B.F.Ca.ET.017.02.2.1
AGCGTGTCGAGCAGTCTCGGGAAATCGTCCGGATGCGGCGCCACGGCGACGTAGGATTTGTACATTGGCGTATCCTTCATGAACGGGGCCGCCGCCGCGCTCACCTGCACCTGCTGCGGGCGCATCTCGTCGTAGAAGCCGTTGGTGGCATAGCCCGTCGACACCATCACCAGCCGGCGCACCGCCTCCGGGTGCTGGACAGCCATACGGAAGGCGACGCCGCCGCCCAGCGAATAGCCCATGACGTCGACCTGGTCGTAGCCAAGCGCCTTGACGATCGCCGCCATGTCGTTGCCCATCGCTTCGACGCTGAACGGCCGCTCGCCAAGCGCGGTTCGGCCATGGCCCTGCAGATCCACGGCGATCACGGTGCGATGGGCGGCAAATTGCGGCAGGATCGGCGCGAACATGTCGGTGGAACCGAGGCCGCCGTGCAGCAGCAGCAGCGGCTCGCCCTTGCCGTAGATGGCGTAGTAGTAATTCAGGCCGTCGATCGGCACCAGGCCGGATTTCTCCGGCTTCACAAGGGCTTTGGTGGCAGCGGTCATGGCAGGCTTTGTCTCCTCGGATTGTGCATTTGGCGCGGCAATCAGGGCCACGGCCGAAGCGAGCATGGCGAAAAACAGGGTCTTGGGCATTTGGTCTCCTCCAGTTGTGCCCCAAGGACGCAACGGCAGAGCGCAAGCCGACATGGCCGCGAGAAAATTTGCAGCAGATGTAAAATTGGTTAGTGGCGCTTGGCCTGCACCAGATAGGCGTCGATCTCGGTCTCGCCGAGCCATTTGGCGGCTTCCAGCCGGTGCAGGCCTTCGACCAGAATGTGGCGCTTGCCGTCATGGCGGACCTGGATCGGCATTTTCATGCCGTTTTCGAGAATGTCCTCGGCCAGATGGCGGACGGTTTCCGGATGCAGCGTCTTGCGGCGCGCGGCGGGCACATAGATGTCGTCGACCTTGACCTTTTGCACGCGCAGCATGTCGGCTCCCGGCGCTGAAACTTCGCCCTGACTGAGATAGTCTGTTTGCCGGATATGGCCAAGGGCAAGCGGATGCTGGCCCGATCGTTTCCATTTGACGCTTGGCCGGCCAATGGTCTCAATGGCGGCCTGTTGGTTTCAGGTGTTCATTGACGCGACTGCCGACCGAATTCCCCGATTTCGGGCTGACGCCCGAGCAGCGCCGCGAGGCGGTGCGCGGCCATTACTACGAATGGCCCGGCATGGACGGCGCGCGCGGCGAGATCTGGTGCTACAGCGACCGTTTTTCGTACCGCCCCGGCGAAACGGTGGCGTTGCATGTCAGCGCGACGGCGCCGCAATTCGGCATCACGATTGTTCGCGACGGCGGCGCCGAAACAAGGGTGTTCGAAAAAACCGGCATCGCGGCGCGCTGCCAGGAGACGCCCGACCAATGTTCGGTCGAAGGCTGCGGCTGGGACACTTCCTTCGAGTTCCGCATCGGCGATGCCTGGCCGTCCGGCGCCTACCGCGTCACGCTCACGGCCGAGGGCCGTGACGGCACGCCGATCCAGAGCCATCACCTCTTCATCGTCACGCCCCTGCCCGGCAAGAAACCCGGCCGCCTGCTGCAGGTCGCGGCGACGGGAACCTGGCTCGCCTACAACACCTGGGGCGGCTCCAACCACTATCAGGGCATCACCGGCCCGAACCGGGACCAATACGCCACGATGGTGTCGACGCAGCGTCCCTGGTGCCGCGGCTTCGTCGTGCTGCCGAAGAAGGCCCCGCGGGTGCCGCTGGAGGTCGCTGTGCCGCCGAAGACCGTGCCGCGCTATCCGCACATGGAATGGGCCTTCGCCACCGGCCATTCGAAGAAATACGCCTCGTCCGGCTGGGCGAGCTATGACAGCCATTTCTTTCGCTTCGCCGAGCGCGCCGGCTACGCGATCGATCTCGCCAGCCAGCACGAGCTGCATTTTGCGCCCGATATCCTCGACGGCTATGACTGCGTCGTCTTCGTCGGCCATGACGAATACTGGACCTGGGAGATGCGCGACGCGGTCGACGCCTATGTGGAGCGTGGCGGCCACGCGGCGCGCTTTGCCGGCAATTTCATGTGGCAGACAAGGCTGGAAGACGAGGGCCGCCGCCAGGTCTGCTACAAATACCGGGCGCGGGCCGAGGACCCCGCCTATCGCGGCGGCGACGTGACCCGCGCCACCAACTCCTGGGAAGCGCCCGAGATCGGCCGGCCGGGCTCGGCAACCTTCGGCCTCAATGCGACCAGAGGCGTCTATGCCGGCTGGGGCGGCTGCGCGCCGCGCGGCGTGCGCGGCTTCCCGGTCTATCGCCCCGAACACTGGGCCTTCGCCGGCACCGGCATCTATTACGGAGACCTGCTCGGCGCCGACAGCCATGTCTACGGCTATGAGGTCGACGGGCTGGATTTCGAGATCCGCGGCGGCCTGCCCTACCCGACTGAGCAGAGCGGCGCGCCGGACGGCCTGCAAGTGCTGGCGGTCGGCATGGCGAGCCAGGTCGAGGAAAGCGCGGACATCCCGATCGAGGACCAGTTCCTCACCGACGAGGATGGTCGCTTCACCGCCGAGACGCTGTTCGGCGAAGCGAGCGACGCCAATCTCGACAAGGTCAAGCGCGGCAACGGCATGATCGTCAATTTCCCGCGCGGCAGGGGCGAAGTGTTCCATGCCGGAAGCTGCGAATGGGTCGCCGGCCTGCTAAGGCAGGACGCGATGGTCGAGCGCGTGACCAAGAACGTTCTCGACCGCTATCTCGGAAAGTCCTGACATGCCGAAACCGCAAGTTCAGAATGCAACTGACGCCGAAGCGCGGCCGCCGTCGCATCTGTTCTATCTGTCCAGCCTGCGCCGGCCGCTCGTCGAGCGTGCCGAGGGCATCTATTTCTGGACCAAGGACGGCCGCCGCTTCATCGACGGATCGAGCGGACCGATGGTCGCCAATATCGGCCATTCCAACCGCAATGTGCTCGACGCCATGAAGCGGCAGATGGACAAGACCACCTTCGCCTATCGGCTGCATTTCGAGAACGAGCCCGCGGAAGAGCTGGCGCGGGAGCTGGCAGGCAAGCTGCCCGTCGGCATGGACCGCATCTTCTTCGTCTCCGGCGGCTCCGAGGCAACGGAATCCTGCATCAAGCTTGCCCGGCAATGGGCGGTTGCCACCGGCCAGCCCAAGCGCTGGAAGGTGATCGCCCGCTTCCCTTCCTATCATGGCGGCACGCTTGGCTCGCTCGCGGTCACCGGCGACGATGCGCTGGCCGAGACTTTCCTTCCGATGATGCGCGCGATGCCGACGGTGCCGGCGCCGACGGCGTGGCGCGACCGCGACAACCTCTCGCTGGAACAGCGCGGCATCCGCTATGCCGACATGCTCGAAGAAAAGATCCAGGCCGAAGGCCCGGAGAGCGTGCTCGCCTTCATCATGGAACCGGTCGGCGGGGCGGCAACGGCCGCTCTTGTCGCGCCCGACAGCTACTATCCGCGCATCCGCGAGATCTGCGACCGCTACGGCATCCTTCTGATCCATGACGAGGTGATGAGCGGCGCCGGCCGAACCGGCAAATTCCTCGGCGGCGACCACTGGAACTGCAAGCCGGACCTGGTCGCGCTGTCGAAGGGGCTGGGCTCGGGCTACGCGCCGCTCGGCGCGCTGGCCGCACCGAAGCGGCTGGTCGAGCCGCTGCTTGCCGCCGGCGGCTTCCAGCATGGCCACACCTATGCCGGCAATCCGCTCGCCTGCGCCGCCGGGCTCGCAGTGCTCGGCGAGATGGATCGTCTCGACCTTATCGCGAACGCCGCCGCCATGGGCGACGTGCTGATCGGCGAACTGAGGGCGTTGCAAAAGCGCTTTCCCTTCATCGCCGACGTGCGCGGCAAGGGTCTGCTGCTCGGCGCCGAAATGGTTGCCGATCCGGAGGCGCTGACGCCGATCGCGCCGGGCAAGAAGGCGACGCAGCGCCTGCTCGACCTCGCTTATGAACGCGGCCTCATCATCTACGGCCGCAAGGTCAAGGGCGGCGTCGACGGCGACAATTTCATGGTCGCGCCACCAATGATCATCACGCGCGAGCAGATCGGCGAGATGATCGCCATCATCGGCGACACGCTGGCAGCGCTCGCCGCCGAACTCGACCTGCCGGTCGAAAGCTGAAGGGGTAGAACAAGATGGCGACGAGAAAAGTCATCATCACCTGTGCCGTCACCGGCTCGGTGCATACGCCGTCCATGTCGCCCTATCTGCCGGTCACACCAGACCAGATCGCCACGGACGCCATTTCCGCCGCCGAAGCCGGCGCCTCGATCCTGCATCTGCACGCCCGCGATCCGAAGGACGGACGGCCGACCGCCGACCCGGAAGTGTTCATGCATTTCCTCCCGCGCATCAAGCAGGCGACCGATGCGGTGATCAACATCACCACCGGCGGCTCCTCATTGATGACGCTCGACCAGCGGCTCGCCGCACCGCTCCGAGCCGAGCCCGAAATGTGCTCGCTCAACATGGGCTCGATGAATTTCGCCCTGTTCCCGATGCTCGACAAGCCGAGGGAGTGGCAGCACGAGTGGGAGCCGAAGCTGCTCGAGGCTACCCGCGACACGATCTTCAAGAACACGTTCGCCGACATGGAGACGGTACTCGAAAAGCTCGGTAAAGGCTGCGGCACCCGCTTCGAGTTCGAATGCTACGACGTCGGCCACCTCTATTCGCTGGCGCATTTGCGCGATCGCGGCCTGGCGTCCGGGCCGCTGTTCCTCCAATTCGTGCTCGGCATTTTGGGCGGCATTGGCGCCGATCCCGACAATCTCATCCACATGAAGCGCATCGCCGACAAACTCTTCGGCGACAGCTACCAATTCTCGGTTCTCGCCGCCGGCCGCCACCAGATGCCGCTGATCTCGATCGCCGCCGCCATGGGCGGCAATGTGCGTGTCGGGCTGGAGGACAGCCTCTACGATGGGCGGCAACTGGCGAAGTCGAATGCCGACCAGGTGCGGCGCATACGCTCGGTGCTGGATGGCCTGTCGCTGGACGTGGCGACGCCCGCGGAAGCGCGCGCAATGCTGGCGCTGAAGGGCGGCGACCGGGTGGCGTTTTGAGACTCCGCCCCGGCACCGTCGACGACGTCGAGACCATCCACGCCGCGCTGCTGCGGATGAGCACCCACACCGGCGCGCATCAGGAGATGACCTCGACCGTCGAGGATCTTCGCCGCTATGGCTTCGGCGGCAAGCCCGCCTTCTCGTCCCTGATCGCCGAGGTCGATGGCGAGTTCGCTGGTCTCTGCCTGCACTTCCCGATCTTCTCGACCTGGATGGGACGTCCCGGCGTCTATGTGCAGGACCTCTATGTCGAGGACCGCTTTCGCGGCCGCCGGATCGGCGAAAAACTGTTGCGGCGCGTGGCGAAGGAATGCCGTGCTGCAGGCGGCGTCTATCTCAGGCTCTCCGTCGACACGGACAACGAAACCGCCAAGGCTTTCTATGAAAGGCTGGGCATTGGCTGGTCGAGCTACGAACAGACCCAGAAGATCGTCGGCGACGCCTTCTTCGCCTTTGCGGATGCACCAGAGGACAGCGCATGAAAACCTATTATGCCGAGGAACAGAAGCGCCACGATCCCAAGGCTTTCCTCTCCAGCGGCGCCCAGCAGCCCAATCCGGAAAAGCCGGAGCGCATCGAAAGATTGCTGGCCGGCGCGAAAGCCGCCGGCTCGGCGATCGAACGGCCGCGGAACCATGGGCTGGGTCCGGTCGCAGCGGTGCACACGCCCGAATATCTCGACTTCCTCGAGCATATTTTCGAGCGCTGGCAGCGTATCGAAGGCGCCTCGGCGGAAGTGATCCCGAACATCCATCCGATCGCCCGTGCCGGCTCCTATCCTGCGTCCGCCGTTGGCCAGGCCGGCTACCACATGGCGGACACAGCGTGCCCGATCTCGGCCGAAACCTGGAACAGTTCGCTGTGGAGCGCCTGGAGCGCCGTTGAGGCGGCCGAAGCGGTGATGGCTGGCGCGCCTTCGGCCTACGCGCTCTGCCGTCCGCCCGGCCATCATGCCTTCGTCGATGTCGCCGGGGGATTTTGCTTCATCAACAATTCGGCGGTCGCGGCGCAGGTGCTGCGAAGGAGCGCGGCACGGGTGGCGATCCTCGATGTCGACCTGCATCACGGCAACGGCACGCAAGGTATCTTCTATGCAAGGCCGGACGTGCTCACGGTGTCGCTGCATGCCGATCCGGTGCGCTTCTATCCGTTCTTCTGGGGTTATGCGGATGAGCGCGGCGAAGGCGCCGGCCTCGGCTACAATCTCAACCTGCCGCTGCCGCGCAAATCCGGCGACGCTGCGTTTCTCGAGGCGCTGGCGACCGCCTTCCGACGCATCCGCGCCTTTGCGCCGGAGGCGCTTGTCGTGGCGCTCGGGCTCGATGCTTTCGAGGGCGACCCGTTTGGTGGCCTTTCCGTCACGACGCCCGGCTTCTCGCGCATCGGCGAGGCC
>NZ_RZOF01000354.1:0-6480 GCF_003998955.1 Mesorhizobium sp. M4B.F.Ca.ET.017.02.2.1
GAGGAGGCCCATCATGTTCCAGACCTTCGACTCGGCGGGCGATCCGTCTGTCGGCAAGCCGCGCGTGGCGCTGCTGCGGCAATGGCTGGCTGAGAACGGCCTCGACGGGTTCATCGTGCCGCGCGCCGACGAGCACCAGGGCGAGTATGTCGCCGACCGGTCGGCGCGGCTGAAATGGCTGACCGGCTTCAGCGGCTCGGCCGGCGTCGCCATCGTCCTTAGCGACCGCGCCTTCGTCTCCGTCGACGGGCGCTACACGCTGCAGGTGCGCAGCGAAGTCGATCTCGACATCTTCGCCATCGAGAGCCTCATCGACAACCCGCCTGCCACCTGGATCAAGGACAATCTCGGCAAGGGTGCACGCTTGGGCTTCGACCCATGGCTGCACACGCTGAGCGAAGTCAAGGCCCTGAAGGCCTCGGCCGAGCAGTCCGGCGCGACCCTGGTGCCGCTCGACCAGAATCCCATCGACATCATCTGGAAAGACCAGCCCGAGCCACCCGTGGCGCCGGTCGAAATCCATCCGATCGGTTTCGCCGGCGAACTGGCCAAGGATAAGCTGGCGCGGCTGGCGGCAGCGATCGACAAGGACGGCGCGACTCATGCGGTGCTCACCGACCCGTCCTCGATAGCCTGGGTCTTCAACATCCGCGGCGGCGACGTGCCGCACACGCCGCTGGCGCTGGGTTTCGCGATCCTTGCCGCCGACGGCAAGCATCAGCTCTTCATGGATCAGCGCAAATTCCCGCGCATGGTCGCCGCCTATCTCACCCAGCTTGCCGACCTGCACGAGCCCGGCGAATTCCAAGCCGCCGTTGTCGCGCTGGCCAAGGGCGGCGCCAGGATCGCGCTCGACCCTGTTCTGGCGGCCGAAAGGCTGAGAATGCTGGTCGAGGACAATGGCGGTTCGGTGGTTTCAGCGCCCGATCCGGCCCGCATCCCCCGCGCCACCAAAAACCAGGCCGAGATCAACGGCAGCCGCGCCGCGCACCGCCGCGACGGCGCGGCGGTGGCCAAGCTGCTGTGCTGGCTCGACCGGCAACAGCCGGGCACGCTCGACGAGATCGCGGTCGTCACCAGACTCGAGGAGGTGCGCCGGCAGACCGGCGAGGAAACCCAGATGCCGCTGCGCGACGTCTCCTTCGACACCATTTCCGGCGCCGGGCCGAACGGCGCCATCATGCACTACCGTGTCTCCCGCGCCACCAGTCGCAAGCTCGCCGACGGCGAGCTCTTCCTGCTCGATTCCGGCGGCCAGTATCAGGATGGCACCACCGACATCACCCGCACCGTGCCGATCGGCCAACCCACCGAGGAGATGCGCGAGCGCTTCACCCTGGTGCTGAAGGGCATGATAGGCATTTCCATGCTGCGCTTTCCCGCCGGCACGCGCGGCTCGGAGATCGACGCCGTGGCGCGCCTGGCGCTGTGGAAGCACGGCTGCGACTTCGCCCACGGCACCGGCCATGGCGTCGGCTCCTACCTTGCCGTCCATGAAGGCCCGCAACGCATCGCCCGCACCGGCACCGAGAAGCTGCTCGCCGGCATGATGCTCTCCAACGAGCCTGGCTACTACAAGGAAGGCGCCTACGGCATCCGCATCGAGAACCTCGTGCTGGTCACGGCCGCCGAGCAAATAGAAGGCGGCGACATCGCCATGCACGGTTTCGAGACGCTGACGCTGGCGCCGATCGACAAGCGTCTTGTTCGCACCGATCTGCTGACGCGCGACGAGTTGCATTGGCTCGACACCTATCACGCCCGCGTGCTGGCCGAGATCGGCCCGATGCTGGATGGCGAGACGCTGGGCTGGCTGGAGAAGGCCACCGCGCCGCTGCCGCACGACGCCAAGATCTGAATCCAACAACTTGGAAGGTCAGCGCTGCCCCTCATCCGCCTGCCGGCACCTTCTCCCCGTATAGGGACGGGGAGAAGGGGCTGACCGTGACGTCGGCGCTATCTTGCAACGACAGCGATTGGCGAAACCGTCGATGAGGGCGTCTTTCTCCCCGTCACTATACGGGGAGAAATACCCGGCAGGGCAATCAGGGCGGCACCGACGCGCACAACGAAATTGAACCGGTAGTCAGCTCGGACCAGAAACTTACCCTGCGAACTGCCTGGCCAGTATCAGCACGGCGGCACCGGCCAAAAACATCGACATCAACCCGCCGCGCAGCGACACGGCCGCGGCGACGATCAGCGCCGCCCATTCCGGGGGACCGGCGCCAAGCGCCGCCGGCGCCACCAACGTGGTCAGCACCGCCGCCGGCACGGCGTTCAAGCCAGCCTCGACGCGCGGATGGACGTTGTCGAAGCGCGAGATGACCAGGTGCCCGCCGACGCGGGTGAGATAGGTGGCGACAGCACCAGCGATGATGATCCAGAAGGTGGTGCTCATGGCCGTTCCCCCACGCCGCTGTGATGCGGCGGCAATATGACGGCGAGCAGCACGCCGGCGACGGCGCCGATGGAAACGTGCCAGGGCGAGCCTACCGTCTTGTAGGCGATGGTGGAGGCAACGGCGCTCGCCACGACCACAGGCAGCCACAGCGGCCGCTTGCGGAAGCCCATGACGAGGCCGAGGAAATAGATCGGCAGCAGGAAGTCGATGCCCAGCGCATGCGTGTCGGGAATGAGCTTGCCGAACACCGCGCCAAGCGCGCTTTCGACCACCCAGAACACATAGACCGGCAGGCCGAGCCCGAGATACCAGGCAAAGCCGACGGTCTCGCCGGATTGCGCCCTCGCCTCCGACACGGCGTATTGGGGATCGGTCATGATGAAGAAGCCGAGCGCCTGCTGCACCACCGGCCAGTGCGCGATGCGCCGGCCAAGGCCGGCGGAATAAAGCACGTGGCGGAAATTCACGGCGAAGATCGACAGCACGATCAGCCACGGCGCGACATGCTGGCCGAACAGTTCGATGCCGACCATCTGGCTGGCGCCGCCGAAGATCAGGGCGCTCATCAGGAAGGCTTCAAGGACCGAGAAACCATTGTCGACGGCGATTGCCCCGAACAGCAGCGCGAATGGCGCCGAAGCGACCACGACCGGCATCGAGAGCCGAACGCCGTCCCAGAAATCGCTCTTCGCACTGCTTTCGGAAATCGCTTCCGCCGACATGGATCGCTCCCTTTGACGGCCTGATGTAGGGAGCGTCGCCTTCCTTGTCACACCAATTCGCTTGAGCCGAACGATCAGCGGAAATGATCGCCGGTGCGCAAGCATGGCTCGCGCTATTGCGCCTTGCCCTGGATGGCCCTGCCCCAGTCGAGCAGTGGCTTGGCCCGCAAGGTGAAATCGACGAGCTCGTCGACCAGGGCCGGCGAGTGGATGCCGGCCGGGTCAATTGCCTGCTGGACGTAAAAGTGCCGGTTGCGGATGGCTTCGGCCAAGTCGCTGTCAGTGACATGCTCGAAGCCGCGCGGCGTGCGCTTCATGCGATCCTCGGTCTCGAATTCGAGACGGTTCTTCTTCAAGGCCGCCACCAGCGCGCGATACTTCTCCGGCTTCGTCGCGACGGCGTTGCGCATGGCGAGCAGCAGTTCGGGACTGGGCTGCCACCAGGCGACGCCCGAGAAGCACCGCTCGAGCCCGATATGCACGTAGAACACGCCCTGCTCCATCTTGGTGCCGTCGGGCGACAGAATGGCCGACAGATGCCGGTTGTAGGGCCGCTTGTCCTTGGAGAAACGCACGTCGCGATTGATGCGGAACAGCGATTTCTTGCGGTCGCCGCGCAGGCCAAGTCCGGCCGCGGCAAAACGCTCGGTCAGCGTCTCGACGAGATCGCAGAACGGCTCGTGCAGCTCGCTCTCGTAGAGGTCGCGGTTCTCCTGGAACCACTCCCGGTTCTGGTGGAAGTCGAGCGCCTTGAGGAACGGAATGGCCTTTTGGCCAAACCCCTTGAACGGGCCGGCCATCACGCCTTGCCAACCCGTTGCAACCATGTGTCCTCGTCGATGACTTCGACGCCGAGTTCACCGGCAAGCTTCAGCTTGGAGCCCGCGCCCGGACCGGCCACCAACAGATCGGTCTTCGCCGACACCGAGCCCGCCACCTTGGCGCCAAGCCGTTCGGCCATGGCCTTGGCTTCGGAGCGCGTCATCTTTTCCAATGAACCGGTAAAGACGATCGTCTTGCCGGCGACCTCGCTGTCGGCCGAGACCGTGACGATATACGGCTTTGGCTTGACTTGCTCGAGCAGCTTCTCAAGCACGTCGTCGTTGCGTTCATTGCCGAAGAAATCGCGCAGCGCGCCGATCACCGCATCGCCGATGCCGTTGATCGAGGGGAAAACGCTGTGCGGATCGTCGGCCTTTGCCGTCTCCTTGCCGATGCGGATCAGCTCCTCCATGGTCGAGAAGGTCCGGGCAAGGACGGCGGCAGTCGTTTCGCCGATATGGCGGATGCCGAGCGCGAAGATGAAGCGGTCGAGCTCCGGCTCGCGGCGCGCGTCGATGGCCGCGAACAGCTTGTCGAGGCCTTCATAGTTGCGATCCTCGGCGCTGCGCACATTCTTGCGCGTCTTGCCCGATGCGGCCTCGCGCAGCCTCGCCTGCTCCTCGCGCCGCCCGGCCAGCGCCCTGGTGACGTCGGGACGACGATCCTTGAGCGTGAAGATATCGGCGGCCGTCTTGATCAATCCGGCGTTGAAGAAGAGATCGATGTTTTCCGCGCCCAGCCCCTCGATATCCATGGCGCCGCGCGAGACGAAGTGGCGCAATCCCTCCACGGCCTGCGCGGCGCAGATCAGCTCGCCGGTGCAGCGGCGGCGGGAATCTTCCTTGCCGGTCTTCTCGTTGATCTCGCGCGTCGCCGGCGAACCGCAGATCGGGCAGGTATGCGGGAATTCATAAGGCACGGCATCCGACGGGCGCTTGTCGATGACCACGCTGACGATCTGCGGAATGACATCCCCTGCCCTCTGGATGACCACAGTGTCGCCGATACGGACGTCGATGCCGTCGCGGATCGGCAGGCCGTTGCTGTCGAGACCCTTGATATAGTCCTCGTTGTGCAGCGTGACGTTCTCGACCACGACGCCGCCGACTGTGACGGGCGCAAGCCGCGCCACCGGCGCCAGCGTGCCGGTGCGACCGACCTGGATGTCGATCTTCAGCACGGTCGTCATCGCCTGCTCGGCCGGAAATTTGTGCGCGACGGCCCAGCGCGGCTCGCCTGTGACGAACCCCCACCGGCGCTGCAATTCCAGCTGGTCGACCTTGTAGACGACCCCGTCGATGTCGTAGCCGAGCGACGAGCGCTGCTCCTCGATCCGATGATAGTGCGCGATCAGTTCCTCGATCGATTTCGCCCGCACCATCAGCGGGCTGACCTTGAACCCCCACTCGGCGAATTTCTGCACCGAATCATATTGGGTGGGAGCCGGATCCGCCGTCGTGTAGCCCCAGGCATAGGCGAAGAACTTCAGGTTGCGGCCGGCGGTGACTGATGGATCCTTCTGGCGCAGCGACCCGGCAGCGGTGTTGCGCGGATTGACGTAGTCCTGGCCGCCGGCAGCCGCTGAACGTTGCTTCAGCGCCTCGAACTCGGCATAGGTCATGTAGACCTCGCCGCGTATCTCGATCGAATCGGGCCAGCCCGAGCCCTTCAGGGTTTTCGGGATATCCGCGATCGTCTTGAGGTTGGCGGTGATGTCTTCGCCGACGGCGCCGTCGCCGCGCGTTGCGCCCTGCACGAACACGCCGCGCTCGTAGCGCAGCGAGGCCGACAGCCCGTCGATCTTCGGCTCGGCCGTGAAGGCGATGTCCAGATCCTTGTCGCGGTCGAAGAACCGCCGGCCGCGCTCGATGAAGTCGGCGACGTCCTGGTCGTTATAGGCCTTGGAGAGGCTGAGCATCGGCACGGCGTGGCGAACCTTGGCAAAGCCCTCCGCCGGCGGCGCGCCGACCCGCTGTGACGGCGAATCCTCGCGCACCAGGTCCGGGAAGCGATCCTCGATGGCGAGGTTGCGGCGCGTCAGCGCGTCGTACTCCGCGTCGGAGATTATCGGCGCGTCCTCGGTATGGTAGCGCCGGTCGTGCTCGGCGATCTCCGCCGCCAGCCGCTTCAGCTCGTCCGCGGCCTCGCTTTCGCTCAGCGAATCGACTGGTTTTTCCGACATGCTTGGCAAGTCCCTGAGTTATGGCGCGCCACTATAAATCAGGATTCGCCGACCGGGAGTCGGCTTGCGCAAAAATCATTCCCGAACAGCAAGATGCAGCCATATCCTGACTCAGATTCCAGGCACAGAGAATCAAGCACCCAGGATGTGTTGAGATTCAGGTCAGGCCGAGTCGAGAATGGTGGCTTCCGAGAACCGGAGCGGAGCGTACTTTTGGGTACGTGAGCACCGGAAGCGCAGGAAGCCGCCGTTCGCAGGCCGGCCTCACCTGAATATCGACGCAGCCTAGGCTGCGTCGATATTCAGGTGAGGCCGGCCTGCGAACGGCGGCTTCCTGCGCTTCCGGTGCT
>NZ_RZOF01000355.1:0-6442 GCF_003998955.1 Mesorhizobium sp. M4B.F.Ca.ET.017.02.2.1
TTTCCGCTGGCCGGAATATGTCACCACCGCGCGTGGGCGCGACTGGTGGATACCAAGCAGCCAATGATCTCAAGCAGACCACCTCGAGGAGAACAACCATGACCGTCCATGACCGCATCGTCGCCGAGCCGTTCTCGCTGCAGCGCCGCAACCCCAACGGCGGCACCAAGCCGCTGACCGCCTGGGGCTTCGCCAACGAGACCGATGTACTGACCGACGTGCTGCTCGGCTCGCCGAACTTCCTGCGCCATCTGTCGACCAGCTCGCTGTCCAGAAAACATCTGCGCGAGGCGCCCTGCAACGTCCAAATCGCGCAGGCGCAGCACAAGGACCTGGTCGCAGCCTACGAGCATTTCGGCGTCAACATCCACTGGCATGAGCCGACTCCGGAACTGCCGATGCAGGTCTATTCGCGCGACTCCAGCGTCATGACGCCCTACGGCGCCTTCATCACCGCCATGGCCAACTGGTGGCGGCGCGGCGAGAACTATGCCGCGATCCGCACTTACGAAAAGCTCGGCATCCCGATCTACGACATGGTGACGGCCGGCACCTTCGAGGGTGGCGACTTCAACGTCATCGAGGACGGCGTGGTGCTGATCGGCTGCGGCGGCGCCCGCACGCAGGAAGAGGGCGCGCGCCAGGTGCAGGCCTGGTTCGACAAGGAAGGCTGGGAAACCCGCATCGACTTCATCGACGAGTATTACGTCCATATCGACCTGATGGTCGTGCCGATCGCCGAAAAGCTCACCGCGGTGTGCCTCGCCTGCACCGAGCCCGGCATCGTCGACTGGCTGAAGGGCAAGGGCCACGAGATCATCGACGTGCCCTTCCAGGACACGATGGCGCTCGGCTGCAACTTCATGTCGCTCGGCAAGGACAGGGTGATCGCGCCGACGTCGAGCCAGACGCTGATCGGCCAGTTGAGGGCGCGCGGCTTCGAGGTCGCGGCGATCGATATGAGCGAGATCTCCAAGACCGGCGGCGGCATCCACTGCATGGCGCAGGCGCTGAAGCGCGAGAAGGCGTAAGAGGGCGTCACAGGAGCCGGCTGCCTCAATCCTGGCATCCTTTGTTCTGTCGGACAGAGGATTTCGCCGAGTCGTGAGCTGTCCGGCTTCATCTAGCTCGAATTATTGCTCTACCGCGCAAGCCTCGTTGCCGACGAAAACTTGCGAGAAATCTAACATAAGCGCACACTAAAATTCGGGGGGCTCACCAACAAGATCGGGAGGAAAGCATGAATGCCATGAGCTTCACCACCCTTGACGGCGCTAAGGCGACCGTCGACGCCGCGGCCGTGGACGCCTTCTCGGCGCAAATTCGCGGTACGGTGCTGCGGGAAGGTGACACCGCCTATGACGGCGCACGCAGCATCTGGAACAGCATGATCGACCGGCGGCCGGCGCTGATCGTGTGCTGTGTCGGCGCCTCCGATGTCGTTGCCGCCGTGAATTTCGCCCGCGAGAACAAGCTCCTCGTCTCCGTGCGCGGCGGCGGCCACAACATCGCCGGCAGCGCCATCTGCGATGGCGGCCTGGTCATCGACCTCTCGCTGATGAAGTCGGTACGGGTCGACGTCGCGGCGAAGCGGGCATGGGTCGGGCCGGGTGCCACGCTCGTCGATGTCGACCGCGAGACACAGGCCTTCGGAATGGCCGTGCCGACGGGCATCAACTCGACCACCGGTATTGCCGGCTTGACGCTGGGCGGCGGCTTCGGCTGGATCACCCGCAAATTCGGGCTCACCATCGACAATCTCGTCTCCGCCGATGTGGTCACCGCCGACGGCAAGCTGCTGCGCGCCAGCCACAGCGAAAATCCAGACCTGTTCTGGGCGCTGCGCGGCGGCGGCGGCAATTTCGGCATCGTCGCGGCGTTCGAGTTCCAACTTCACCAGTTGGGACCGCAAGTGCTGTCGGGCCTCGTCGTGCATCCCTTCGCCGATGCCCAGAAAGTGCTGCGCGAATATCGCGCCGCGCTGGAGACCGCTCCCGACGAACTGACCTGCTGGGTGGTCATGCGGCAGGCGCCGCCGCTGCCCTTCCTGCCGGCCGAATGGCACGGCAAGGAGGTGCTGGTGCTGGCCATGTGCTATTGCGGCGACATCGAGGCCGGCGAAAAGGCGACGCGGAAGCTGCGCGCCATCGGCTCGCCGATTGCCGATGTCGTCGGGCCCAACCCATTCACCGGCTGGCAGCAGGCCTTCGACCCGCTGCTTGCGCCGGGCGCCCGCAATTACTGGAAGAGCCATGACTTCACCGAGCTTTCCGACAGCGCGATCGAGATCACCACGACGGCGATATCCAGGCTTCCGGGTCCGGAGTGCGAGATATTTTTCGGCCATGTCGGCGGTGCGGCTGGCCGCGTCAAGCCGGATGCGACGGCGTTTCCGCAGCGCAGCTCGCATTTCGTCATGAACGTTCATGCCCGCTGGCGCGAGCCGGCCATGGACAAGGCCTGCATCGACTGGGCGCGCGGCATCTATGAAGCGGCAAAACCTTATGCCGCCGGCACGGCCTATGTGAACTTCATGCCGGAAGACGAGGCCGACCGGATCGAAGCGGCCTATGGCGGCAACTATGCCCGGCTGCTCGAGATCAAGCAGCGCTACGACCCGCAGAACCTGTTCCGCATGAACCAGAACCTGCGTCCGAAGGAAGGTCTGCGGGCGGCATGACGGCCAGGCATCCGCCGACGCGACGGCGTGGGCAACCGCGTCGTCGCGCCAACGGGGCTCAGCCGATCACCGCCGGTGTATCATCATAGCTCACGGTCACCAGCTCCGGGTGGCGGTGAGCGAGCGCGAGGATTTGTGTCTCCAATTCGCAATTGTAGGCCATCAGCGCTTTCACCGTCTCTAGCGGGCTCGCGTAGCGGGCGATCAGCTTCTCGGCCTCGGCCTGCAATTCAGCCTGCGCTTCGGCGTCGAGATGCAGGATGCTCATTGCCGCCTCCTTGAGGCCTGCAGCACATCGAGGCGCTCCTGTAGATGCCCATTGAGCACGATCATCTCCTTCAGCGCCTTCACCGCATCGCCCTTGTGGAGCTCAATGAACTTGCCGGCTACTGCCTGAAGCGCCGCTTCCTGGCGGCTGTCCAGCCTCACGATCTGGTCCATCCCGACACCTCCCATACATCATGTGCGAAGTGAACAAAAAGGGTACAAAAATGTCAAGGGCGAATTGACCGGAAGAGGAATGCGTTCCTATTATTAGGCATGCCTGATACTGACGGAAGACGAAAGCGCGGCGGCGGGCGGCGGCTCAGCAACGCCCATGAGATTGGGCAGCTCGTGCTCGTCCGCTGCGGGTTGTGCAACGTCAAGCGCTGGTATCAGCCCGACGACCTCATGACGATTTTCGGCGACATTGAACCTGACCTCGTGGGCAGCAAGATGCGCTGCGAGCGCTGCGGCAAGAACGAATTCATGCATGCCGAGACGCAGAGCCCGTCGGCCCTGGAAAGGCAGGGCATCCGGGTGAGGCGACTTGCCGAGATAAGGACGGTGCGGCGTGTCGTGTGGCGGGATGAGCAATAAGAAGGCGGGCGGCCATTGCCAGCTTTGGCTTTTAGAACAACGATCCCTGCGCCGGCGGCTCCGCCGGAAACTTGATCTGCGTCGCCGGCTTGTCGACGATCACCAGCGCGTCGTCCGGGGCGGGGCGCTGCAGCTTCCGCGCTTCCGGCCAGGGCGCTGTCAGCCACGTCACGATCTCCTCCGGCGTGGTCAGGATCACCGGCATCGCCTTCTCGTGGATCGGCGCGATCAGCGCATTCGGCTTGGTGGTCAGGAAGCCGTAGAGCTGATGGTCGCCCGGACCTTCCTTGACCTTGCGCACGCCTTGCCAGGGCGTCCACAGACCGGCGAAGAAGAACAGCGGCCGATCCTCGCCGCGCGCGAACCAGAAGTTCTTCTGCACCCCGGTCTCGGGGTCCTTGTCGCCAGGCTGGGGCGAGGGCTCGGCGAAACTCGTCACCGGCACCACGCATCGGTTCTCGACGCCGAGATAGGGCATCCAGTGGGCGTATTGCGGGTTGCGGATGTTGGTGGTGCCGGGGTCCGCATTGCCGCGCATGCGCTCCGGTGGCGTCGGCATGCCCCAGCGCAGATTGGCAAGTTCGCGCGCCCCGTCCGCCGCGTTGCGCACCACCGGGGCGAACTGGTTGGGATAGACGTCGATCGAGGGTTCGAGGTTGCCGATGACGTCGCGCAGGGCGCGCGTCCACTGGCGGATCGCCTCCTGGCTGGTGGTGATGTTGTAGAGGTTGCACATGATGCAGCCCGCCGTCTCACAGGGAGGAATTGTTCGCGCATTTCTCGGCAAAGCGCCAGAGCCGGCCGCGCAAACCCCGCCGCGTTGACAGAAGCGGCGAAGCAGCGGAAGATTTGGCATCTGCTGAAGGAGAGATTCCGTGAAGAAGACCTACGCCAGGCCGGTACTGCTCAAGGCGGGCAAGCTCGGGGCGCTCGCCGCCACCACCGTTTCTAAGGCTCCCTGAGCCAAATGCTTTCGCTTCGACGAAGCGCTGAGGCATTTGTTGCCTCTGCATCGATCTTTCGCGCCCCCGGCTGACCCCCCGGCGCCAGAAGATTTGCACCGCCAATCCCTCCGACGCCGCAACTCTCCGGCGACCTGGATCGTACCTCATATCACTTTCGGGAAGTTAGGTGGCCCGGCCGCCGAGGGGGGGTGATGTATGGGTTGGCCGCCGGGCCTGACCGGCTTCTGCGACCTCGCCGGCTGCTTGAACATGCGCTCATGCTAATACTTGGGCAATAGCGACCTAGGGCCTAAGACTAACGTGTACCGGCTCCCCGGTCCGCAAGCGAAGGCTGGCGGCGCTTTCCACCCGGGCTACTGCTCCCACCATTTCAGCACCCGCATCGCCCTGAGCGTTACCCACCGCGAGGGCTGGCCTTCGCCCTCGTCGACCTCGAACCACACCCGCCCCGGCAGGCTCCAGTCGAGAGGCCATGTGCCGTCGTCCAGGCGTCTGGAACGAAGATGGTCGATGGCCTCGCCAAGCCGCGGATCGGGATCGGTGCCGTCATGTATCGCGGCGGAGCGGAAATGGTCGAGCGCGCGCAGGATGTCGTAGCGCCAGCGGTTCGGGTGCAGGAAGCGCAGGAACCGTTCGTCGGCCGGCTCGCCCGTGGCGAGGCGGCGAAACAGCTTGCGCTCGAGCAGGAATTCCTCGCCCGACCGTCGCGCCTGCCGCGACGGGTCCGTGCCGCCGGTGGCGCGCTCGAATTCCAGAAGGCCCTCCAGCACATTGATCGTGCTGGCGAAGGAGGAGCGGAGCGAGCCGTTCGCCCGCTCGCAGTTCCAGCCGCCGTCGTCGAGGCGCTCGCCGATCAGCCTCTCGATGATGGCGGAGACGTCGACGCCGAAATAGGCGCCGTCGGCAACGGTGCGGCCGTTGATGCACTCCTCGACCTCGCCCTGCCAATAGGGCTGGCCGCCTTCGTCCCAGCGTGAATTGGCGCCGACCAGATCGACGGTGCGCCTGGCCCGGTCCGAGGCCGGATCGAGGCCGAACTCGCGCAACTGCGACAGCGAAAAGCACGTCGCCGTCCACGGCTGGCCGTGCTCGCGCCACTCTTCGGGGGTGAAGCCGGCAGGCACAAAGGCGCCGCCCGCCCATTGCCCATCCTCGTCCTGGCAGGCAAGCAGCCGGGCGCCCCAGCCCTCGCTCTCCACCTTGGCGCGTTCCGCCATCCATACCGGCTCCGGCGCGTCCTGCAGGTCGCGCATCACCTGCCAGCGGATCGACGGATCGGAAGCGAGGAGCCATTCGATGACCGGGTCAGTCATGAGCGAGCCTGTCGGCGGGAGATCGATGATTCACTTGTAGCCGCTTCCCTTGGCCGGTGCGAGGTTGATGGGCGCGTAGCGCAGCAGCGTCACGCCCTGGGACAGGCTTTCCGTCCCGAGCGGCTCCAGCCCCAGCGACAGCCCGACCTGGAAGTACGGCTTGCCGCCGCCAAGCACGACTGGATGCATGTAGAGCCGGTATTCGTCGATCAGACCCGCTCGCGCCAGATGAGCGGCAAGGTCGGCGCCGCCGACGCTGATTTCGCCATCCGTCTCCGCCTTGAGCGACCTTGCAACGGCCTCGGCGTCGCCGCGCATCGGCCGGGCGTTGAGGCCGACTTCGCCGAGCGTCGTCGAGAACACGATCTTCGGCGTCTTCCGCCAGGCGTGGGCAAAGTCGCGCTCGACCTCGTCGGCGGCGGTCTCTCGCTCCGGACTGTCCCAGAAGCGCATCGCGTCATACATCCTGCGGCCGCAGAGAACGGTCGAAGTACGTCTCATCTCGTCGTTGAAATGCCGGTGCAGCTCGCCTTCCGGCACCGGCAAGCCGATATTTCCGCCCGGCCCTTCTATGTAGCCATCCAGCGACGTCAGCATGGAATAGACGATCCTGGCCATCGGCG
>NZ_RZOF01000356.1:0-6403 GCF_003998955.1 Mesorhizobium sp. M4B.F.Ca.ET.017.02.2.1
CGTCGACGCCGTCGTCGGCGAGCAGCGCCTCATAGCCGTCGAGGATGCGCGCGCCGGGGAAGGTCTCGGCGAGGCCCGGCTTGCCGGGGTTGCGGGCGCCGAGCGCTACCAGTTCGCCGGTACGCGACTGCGCCACGCCGCCGGCAAAGGATTTGGCGATGCTGCCGGGCCCGAGAATGCCCCAACGAATCTTTTGCGGTCTGGATGTCATGTCAAATCTCCTGGGGTCGCCGCCACGCATCCGCGATCGGGCAGGAATGGGACCATTTTGTTCGAGCATGACCTTTTCCGAAAACCGGTTCCCCCTTTTCGGGATCATGCCCTAGAGCGGTTCAACGTTTCTTGGAATCGCCGAACCGCTCTAAGTATTTGTTTTTACGCAATTCCGGACGGAAAACCGTTACACACTTTTCCTGGAATTGCTCTAGCGTATCCGCGCGCCCTTGGTGTCGAAGAGCAGCGCCTTGTCGGCCTTGATCGCCACCGTCAGATGGTCGCCGCTCGCCCGCTGCCTGGATGCCTCGCGCTCGATGATCAGTTCGTCGTCTCCGGCACCGGCGTAGACGTAGCTCACCGATCCGAGATGCTCGGCGACATCGGCCTTGACGGCGATGTCGCAGTCGCCTTTGCCGGCATCGAAGAAGTGTTCCGGCCTGACCCCGAGCACGACCTCGGCGCCGACAGCCGGAGGCGTGCTCTGGAGCGGCTTGCTCAGCCGCGCGCCGGCGTGGTTGACAAGCTCGACCGTCGCCGCGCCCGGCCCGGTCTCGACCACCTTCGCCGGCATGAAATTCATCTTCGGCGAGCCGATGAAGCCGGCGACAAAGCGGTTGGCCGGGTCGTCATAGAGATCGAGCGGCGCGCCGATCTGCTCGACATTGCCGGCCTTGAGCACGACGATCCGGTCGGCGAGCGTCATCGCCTCGGTCTGGTCGTGCGTCACATAGATCATGGTGACGCCGAGCTCCTTGTGCAGCCGGGAGATCTCGACCCGCATCTGGACGCGCAGTTCCGCATCGAGATTGCTGAGCGGCTCGTCGAACAGGAACACTTGCGGCTCGCGCACGATGGCGCGGCCGATGGCAACGCGCTGGCGCTGGCCGCCCGACAATTGCTTCGGCCGCCGGTGCATCAGCTCGTCGATGCGGAGAATCTCGGCGGCGCGCCTCACCCGCCGCTCGGTGTCGGCCTTCGGGTTGCCGTTCATGCGCAGGCCGAAGCTCAGATTCTGCTCCACCGTCATGTGCGGATAGAGCGCGTAGGACTGGAACACCATGGCGATGCCGCGCTCGGCCGCCTCGACATCGTTCACCACCTTGCCGCCGATGGCGATCTCGCCGGCGCTGATGTCCTCCAGCCCGGCGATCATGCGCAGCAGCGTGGACTTGCCGCAGCCGGACGGGCCGACGAAGACGACGAACTCGCCATCGGCGATGTCGATGTTGGCGCCATGGACGACGCCGAAGCCGCCGAAGCGCTTGACGACATTGGTGAGTGTGACCGCTGCCATATCGCCTTTCCTACTTGACCGCGCCGGCGGCGATGCCGGCAATGAAATGACGCTGCAGGAGCACGAAGACGACGAGCATCGGCACGGTCAGCATGACGGCGCCGGCCATGATGCCGCCCCAGGAGACCTTGGTCAGGCCGATCAGCGTGCCGAGCGCCACCGGCGCGGTCATGGAACCGGGCTGGCTGTTGATCAGCAGCGGCCAGAGATAATTGTTCCACGAGGCGAGGAAGAGGATGATGGCGAGCGCGGCCAGCATCGGCCGTGCCAAAGGCAGCGCGACGAACAGGAAGATGCGCCACTCCTTGACGCCCTCGACGCGGGCGGCGTCGAACAGATCGGCGGGCATCATCGAGAAGGCCTGCCGCATGAACAGCACGCCGAGCGAATTGAACAGCGGCGGCACGATCAGCGCGATCCAGGTGTTGGCGAGCTGGAAGTCGCGCGCCACCATGATGAACTGCGGGATCAGCACCACCGAATAGGGCAGCGTGATGGTGCCGAGGATGATCGCCACCACCGCGCCCTTGCCGACGAACTGATAGCGCGCCAGCGCCCAGCCGGCCATCGAGGTGAGCAGCACCGACAGGAAAGTGTAGGTCACCGCTACCGAAACCGAGATGCCGATGGCGCCGACGAAATTGGTGTCGCGCTGCAGATTGTTGAAATTGTCGACGAAATTGTCGTGCGGCAGAAGCTCGATGCCGGGGCTGAAGATGCCGTTGTCGGGCATGGTCGAGAACACCACCATCATCCACAGCGGAAACAGCCAGATCACCGCCAGCGGCGTCAGGAAGAGATGCAGCGCGATTGCGCGGCCGAGCCGGCTTTGCGAGCGCGAGGTCATTTCGGGTCCCTCGTCAGCCAGAGCTGCACCAGGGTGATGGCGATCGCCAGCCCCGCCATGGTGTAGGCGACGGCCGAGGCGTAGCCGAAATTGAGCGAGCGGAAGCCCTGGCGGTAGAGCAGCAGGCCGAGCGTCTCGGTGCCACCGCCGGGGCCGCCGCGTTCGGTGATCAGGAACGGCTCGGTGAACAGCTGCATGGTGCCGATGATCGACAGCACGGCGCAGAAGACGATGATCGGCTTCAACAGCGGCAGGGTGATGTAGAAGAACTGCTTGACCTTGCTGACGCGGTCGAGCGTGGCCGCCTCATAGACGTCGTCCGGGATGGACTGCAGGCCGGCGAGCAGGATGATGGCGTTGTAGCCGGCCCAGCGCCAGGTCACCGCGATCATGATCAGCGCCATGGCCGGCGTGACGTTGGAGAACCAGTCGACGCTGGGCAGGCCGACGCTGTTCAAGAGCTTGTTGATGATGCCGAAGTTCAGATTGAACATCAGCCGGAACACCGCCGAATAGGCAACCTCGCCGACTACCACCGGGGCGAAGAAGGCAAAGCGGTAGAGGCCGCGGACTTTCAGCAGCGGCGAGTTCAACAGCACCGCCATGACGATGGCCAGCGAGATCATCACCGGCACCTGGATGACGAGGATGAGCAGCGTGTTCTTCAGCGCGTTGTAGAAGGCCGGGTCGCCGATCAGCCGGCCCCAGTTAAAGGTCGGCGCAAAGCGCCACGGCACGGTGCGCGTCGCCTGGAAGGAGATCAGGAACGAGCTGATAATCGGCCAGACCCAGAAGATGGAAAAGATCAGCAGATAGGGTGTGAGGAAACGATAGGCCGTGGCGTTCTGATGGCGCATCGTTTCCTCCTTCGATCGGTTGCCGCCTGTTGTGGCGGGCAGTGTTGATATGGATGCTGCCGGTGGGAGCAGCATGATTTGGCCAGGTCAGCGCCGCCCCTCATCCCCCTGCCGGGACCTTCTCCCCGTATCGTGACGGGGAGAAGGGGCTGGCCGCGGCCTTGGCATTTTGCAACGCTGGCGATTGGCGAAATCGCTGGCGGCAGCGTCCCTCTCCCCGTCACCATACGGGGAGAGGATGCCGGCAGGCAGGTGAGGGGCAGCGCCAACAGTCCGGCAAGGTGCCCTATATCTGGCCCACCAGCATCTCTGCCTTCACTTCACCGGCAACCCAGTCGCCGAGGCGATCTGGCTGGCGGCGTCGTCAAGCGCCGCCTTGGCGTCCGGATAGCCGCCGCCCAGATATTTGGTCTGCACGGCGCGCATGATGAGCTCGGCATCGCTCTGGAACTGCGTGCCGCGGCTCGGCACGACCTTGGGCAGGGTGGCCAGGATATCCTTCCACACCGCCTGGCCGCCCCAGTAAGGCAGGCCCTGCGAGACATAGGGGTCGTCGAGCGCCGAGATCAGCGACGGCACCAGGCCGAAATCCTTCAGCATGGTGATCTGGCCCTCATTGGTCTCCAGCGTGTATTTCAGATAGGCGTAGGCCGCTTCCTTGTTCTTCGAGGCCGAGGTGATGGCCAGCGACGAGCCGCCGAGATTGGCGGCGCGCGGGCCGTCGGCGGTCAGGCTCGGCATCGGATAGACGCCCCACTTCCCGTTTTCGCCGGCCGATTCGGTGCGGATGGTGCCCTCATACCAGCCGCCATAGACCTGGGTGGCGACGGCGCCGGCGGTGTTGTTGGTGATCTTGGTGCCCCAGTCGGCCGAGGCCATGATGCCGGCGTCCTTCATCTCCTTGATCTTGGTCAGCGTGTCGACGCATTTGGGCTGGTTGACCGTGATCGACTGGCCGTCCTCGGCGAAATAGCCGCAGCCCTGCTCGTTGGCGATCATGCGGAAGAATTCGGTGTCGCCGTTGAAATCGGCGTTGGTCATGGTGACGCCGGGATTGGCGGCCTGGATCTTCTTGCCGGCGGCGATGAAATCGTCCCAGGTCTTGATCGAGGCGGGGTCGACACCGGCCTTCTCGTAGAAGTCGCGGCGGTAGAAGGAGGCGACCGGGCCGGAATCCCAGGGCATCGCATAGGCCTTCTCGCCGACCTCGAGCTCGGTGCGCTTGAAATCGGGGAATTTCTTCTGGTCCTCGGCGGTGTAGCCCAGCGTATGCAAGTCGACGAAGCAGTCGGGGAACTGGCTCCAGTAGTTCTCGGCCTCGCCATTCTCGATCGAGACGATGTCCGGCAGGCCGACGCCGCCGGCCGCGCAGCCGGCAATCGACTTGTCATAGGTCGGCTGGTTGCCGAGATCCTCGACGGTCACCTTGATGTCGGGGTATTTCTTGTTGAAGCCGGCGACGGTGGCCTTCAGCGACGAAGCCGCGATGTTCCAGCTCCAGATCGTGATTTCGCCGGATTGCGCCATGGCCGGGCCGGAGCCCAGGGCAAGCGCGAGCGCGGCGCAGGTCAGTGTGGTGCGCATTGAACTCCTCCCATTTCATTTGCTCTCTCACAGTGAGCGTGGCTAGATTATGCAGCGCGGAAGGCTTGTCCCGGACAAAGGGAAAAGAAAATTGGCGGAAAGTAAGATGCCGGAACGGCCGTTCTACCAGCCTGGCGCCAGCAGCGTGGAAGGCATGCCGCTGATGCTGCAGATGTTCCACACACAGCCGCTGGTTATGCTCAAGCCGCATTGGCACGCGCAGGTGGAAGTCAATTTCATCGTGCGCGGCAGCGTGCACTATTTGATGAACGATCACGAGATCTCGCTGTCGGCCGGCGAGATGTGCCTGTTCTGGGGCGGCCTGCCGCACCAGATGGACGATCTCAGTGACGATGCCGTCTATGCCGGGGCGCATTTGCCGCTGGTGCATTTCTTCCGGCTGCATCTACCCACCGATGTCCGGCACCGGCTGATGACGGGCGCCACGCTGGTGACGTCGGCCACCGACCAGGCTGACAACCACAATTTCGAGCGCTGGAACAACTACGCCCGCTCGGGCGACGCGGCCAAAGCCGAGCATGCGGTGAACGAGCTGCTGCTTCGGCTGGAGCGGGTGCGGTTCGAACCCTACCGGCTTGTTTCGAGGGTTCCCGCCGCACATTCGGCGGGCAGCCCCTTCGACCAGCAGTCCTCGCGCAATGTCGGGCGCATGTGCGACTTCATCGCCGAGAATTTCCTCTATGAGATCGACTGCGTCGACATAGCGGCTGTCGTCGATATCCACCCGAAATACGCCATGAGCATCTTCAAGAAGTCGACCGGGATGACGCTCAACGAGTATGTCAACCTGCTGCGGCTGAGCTATGCGCAGGCGCTCTTGATGCATGAAGACGCCAACGTGCTGCGCGTCGCCATGGATTCGGGCTTCGGCTCGCTCAGCGCCTTCAACAAGTCGTTCCGCAAGCTTGCCGGCATGTCGCCCTCCGACTTCCGCCGGGCCGGCGTCAAATAGCCGAGGATCACTTCATGGGTGCGCGCGTCGCGTCACCCCACCTCGACCGCCACCACCGAAATGCAGTCGCCGGCCTTGACCAGGCCTGGAAAATGCCGCGCCGCGAGCAGGCCCGACATTTTCGCCCCGATCTCCTGCGGCGCGACGCCGGTGCGGCCGATGCCATGAATGCGGGCGACGACCTGTCCCTCCTCGACGGGCTCGCCGAGATCGACCATCGTCTCGATCATGCCGTCGTCCTCGGCGAAGGCGAAGCAGTCGCCGGAAGGCATGTCGAGCCAGCGGGTCTTTGCCAACTCGACCGCACCGGCGACGATGCCGGCATGCTTGAGCACGTTGCGCACGCCGCGGCGCGCGATGCGCACCGTCTCGGCGCGGGAGGTGCCGCCGCCGCCGAGCTCGGTGGTGATGAACAGCTTGCCCATCTCCTCGGCGGCGGTGTCGAACATGCCGACGGCGTCGATCTCCAGCATCTTCATCGACCATGGCGCCGAGAACGCCTCGACCGCATCGAAGCCCTTCGCTTCCAGCTCCTTGTCCGGCCTTATGTGGGCGGCGCAGAACGGCACGAAGTCGAGCGTCCTGCCGCCGGAGTGGAAGTCGAGCGCGATGTCGGTGCGCGGCAGGAGCTC
>NZ_RZOF01000357.1:0-6372 GCF_003998955.1 Mesorhizobium sp. M4B.F.Ca.ET.017.02.2.1
TCTCGATCCCGATGACGTCGCCGTCTATTTCGCCACCGTGAAGACCCTTGCGCTGGTGCATTTCGTCTATTTCGCCGTCAAGGCCGGCGTCGCCCAGCGCTACGCCCAGTTCACCCATGGCGAGCCGGAGCGGCTTGCCGCCTTCGCCCGCGAGACGGTGTCGTGGACCTTTTGGCCCTCGCTCTTGATGGCGCTGCTGGTGCTGGCGCTGGGGCAGCCGATGCTTGTGCTGTTCGGCCCCGAATTCACCGCCGGCTATCCGCTCTTGTTCCTGCTCGTCTTCGGCGTCGTGGCGCGCGCCGCCGTCGGCCCCTGCGAGAGCCTGCTCACCATGAGCGGCAACCAGAACATCTGCGCCGGCGTCTACGCCATGACGCTTGCCTTCAACATCGGCCTCAACGTGCTCTTGATCCCGTTCTTCCACCTGTGGGGCGCGGCGATCGCCACCAGCCTCGCCATGGTCTTCGAGGCCAGCGCGCTCTCCTTCACCGTCTGGCGCAAGCTCGGCATCGTCATGTTGATCTTTGCGACCGCCAGGAAAGGGACCGCCTGATGGCCGCCATCCCGTTGCTCGAGGAAACCAGCGGCGGTCCGGCCGGCGCCATGGTGCAAGGTCTTGCCGGCCTGGCGCGCGACGCCGACCCCGCCCATATCGAGATCCTTGCCAACAACCGGCCGGAGCGCAAGCTTGCCATCTATCCGGCTTCCGCCGGCTTCGACCTGGTCGAGGAACTCGACTATCTCTGCACCCGCACCGTCGAGCCCAACATCTTCTTCAACCCGCGCTTCCTGGCACCGGCCATGCCGAGGCTCGAGGACCGCGAGGTCAAACTGGCGGTGATCCGCGACGGCGACGAATACCGCAACCGGCTGCGCCTGCTGGTGCCGTTCTCGGTCGAGCGGCCGGCGATCCCGCTCGGCGTACCCGTCATGCGCACCTGGTCGAGCCCGTTCGGCCCGCTCGGCACGCCGCTGGTCGACCGCGACGATCCGGTCGGCGTCATTGAGGATTTCGTCTCGATGCTGTCCAGGCCGCACCTCAAGATGCCGAAGGTTTTCGTGCTGCCCGACATCCGGCTGGACGGACCGGTGGCGAGCCTGTTGACTACCTTCGCCGACACGCGCGGCCTGACCATGGTCACCACCGGCAGGATGGACCGTCCGGTGCTGGAAAGCGAGGCTGACGCCGAGGATTACCTCAAGGCGTCGCTGCGCTCGCACCATTACCGCGAATTCCGCCGATTGAAGCGCCGCCTTGCCGACCTCGGCCAGCTCGAACATCTGGTCGCGCGCGGTCCGGACGATATCCGCCATGCCATCGAGGCCTTCCTGACGCTGGAGGCGGCCGGCTGGAAGGGCCGCGAACGCACCGCCATGGCGATTGACCGCTACCGCGCCGCCTTCGCCCGCGAGGCCGTGCACCGGCTGGCCGAGCAAGATCTCTGCCGCATCCATTCGCTGACGCTCGACGGCCGCACCATCGCTTGCCTGATCGTCTTCGTCGAGGGCGGTGTCGCCTACACCTGGAAGACCGCCTATGACGAGACCCTGTCGGCCTATTCGCCGGGCACGCTGCTGATGATCGAGGTGACCAGGCAGAATCTCGACGACCCCAACATCGTGGTCACCGATTCCTGCGCCGTGCCCGACCATCCGGTGATGAGCCGGCTGTGGGTGGAGCGCAAGCCGATGGGCACGCTGGTGCTCGGGCTGTCGCCCGACGCCGACCGCCTCGCCCGCCAGGCTGCCTCGCAATTCCATCTCTACCGCGAGACCCGCAACATGGCGCGCATCCTGCGCAACCGCATGCGCAGCCTGTTGAAAAGGCGCTAGATGAACGCCGGCGCACGGTTTATGGCTGCCGGCGGCCAAATCGGGCCGGCCTCCACGATAAAGCATTCCAGATGATACGAGCCTTCCTGCGTCATGCCGGCCTCGCGCCGGTTCTCCTGCTTGCCCTGCTGCCGACGGAGGTTTTCGCCGGCTCCTGTCCCGAAGACTGCAGCCAGCCGCCGCCCGTCAACATCTACAGCCATACCGCCGCCGGCGACCTCAGTCCCGCAACTGCGGGTGCGTTGCCGCGCGTCTATGTGCCGAACCGGTCGTCGAACAGCGTCTCGGTGATCGACACGGTGACCCTGAAGGTGGTGGATAGGTTCGGCGTCGGCAGCAAGCCGCAGCATGTCGTCCCGTCCTGGGATCTGACGACGCTGTGGGTGGCCAACAACGGCACCGGCAAGAACGGCAGCCTGACGCCGGTCGACCCGAAGACCGGCAAGCCCGGCCAGCAGATCCCCGTCGACGATCCCTACAACATGTACTTCATGCCCGACGGCAGCTCGGCCATCATCGTCGACGAGGCCTTGCGGCAGCTCGACCTGCGCGACCCGCAGACCATGGCGCTGAAGTCGGTCATCGCCACGCCCGACTGCGCCGGCATCAATCACGCCGATTTCTCGGTCGACGGCTCCTACGCCATATTCACCTGCGAATACGGCGACGGCGGGCTGCTCAAGGTCGACCTGAAGAACCGGAAGGTGCTTGGCCGGCTCGACCTCTCCAGGATGGGCATGCCGCAGGACATAAGGCTCTCGCCCGGCGGCAAGGTCTTCTACGTCGCCGACATGATGAATGACGGCGTCTTCCTGGTCGACGGCGACAGCTTCAAGGAAATCGGCTTCATCGCCACCGGCATCGGCACGCATGGCTTTGTCGTCAGCCGCGACGGCAAGCGGCTTTACGTCTCGAATCGCGGCTCGCACAAGATGGAGCAAGGCCGTGCCAAGGGTCCCGGCAGCGTGACGGTGATCGACTTCGCGACCCGCTCGGTCGTCGCCCAATGGCCCGTTCCGGGCGGCGGCAGCCCCGACATGGGCAATGTCAGCGCCGACGGCAGGCAGCTATGGCTGTCCGGCCGCTTCGACAGCGAGGTCTACATGTTCGACACCACGTCCGGCGCGGTCACCAGGATCCCGGTCGGAGCGGAGCCCCACGGCCTGACGGTGTGGCCGCAGCCAGGACGGTACTCGCAAGGGCACACGGGGAACATGCGGTAGGCCAATGCCCTTTTGAGGAGCGGTGACCGCGTCAAGACAAATGCATTCTTCCGCAGCGATCTGCCTAATGATTCGGCAGAATTCCGGAAATATTGAGTAAAATTGCCCCGGCTTCACGCTTTAATTGTATTAGCGATTCCTCATTCTCTTCAACCGAAAGATTTAATCGGCGGAAATGACAATTTTCCCTGTACTATATGGTCATTCCTTGGAACGATAATTTGAACTACAACGTTGGTCCGTAAGCGGTCGCTGGAACTCCCATCGAGCGGCTCGAACAGGCCGGCATTCCGAGGAAGGATCGTCCGATGACCAGTGTCGTCAACGCCAAAGGCATTCCCCTTCCCTACACCGGCGCTTCCACCCATTGGTACTCCGCAACCGGAGCCGGACCGGAGCTGCGCGGCACGTCCGGCAACGATTCGTTCTGGGGCGACACCAGCGTCAACGTCACCATGTATGGCGGTGCTGGCGACGACTATTACCACCTCTATTCGACGATCAACCGGGCCGTCGAGCTGCCCGGGCAGGGCATCGACACGATCGACACCTGGATGAGCTACAAGCTCCCCGACAATTTCGAGAACCTGGTCGTCACCGGCGCCAACAAATATGCCTTCGGAAATGCGCTCGACAACATCATCAAGGGCGGCACCAGCAGCCAGACGTTTGACGGCGGCAAGGGCAACGATGTCCTGATCGGCGGCGGCGGCGCCGACACGTTTATCATCACCAAGGGCAATGGCAGCGACCTGATCACCGATTTTGGCGCCGACGACACCGTCCGCCTCAACGGCTATGACTTCATGTCGTTCGACGACGTCAAGGCGCACATGATCCAGTCGGGGCCGAACCTCCTGCTCAACCTTGGATCGGATGAGGTGCTGGTGTTCAACAACACCACCGTCGACAAGCTGTCGGCCGGCCAGTTCGATCTGCCGATCGACAAGTCCGGCATGACCTTGTCCTTCTCCGACAATTTCAACACGCTCAGCCTTCACAACAGCCAAGGCGGCACTTGGGATA
This sequence comes from Mesorhizobium sp. M4B.F.Ca.ET.017.02.2.1, assembly GCF_003998955.1. NCBI lineage: Bacteria > Pseudomonadati > Pseudomonadota > Alphaproteobacteria > Hyphomicrobiales > Phyllobacteriaceae > Mesorhizobium > Mesorhizobium sp. M4B.F.Ca.ET.017.02.2.1. The sequence goes on from NZ_RZOF01000357.1 coordinate 4,083, forward strand.
CCAATTTCTGGTGGGGGCAGCCGAACGGCAGCACGCTCACCCAGAACAACGAGCTGCAATGGTATATCGACGCCGACTACGCCCCGACGAGCTCGGTCCATCCGTTCAGCATCAACAACGGCGTGCTGACGATCACCGCCGCACAGGCGCCGGCGGACATCAAGCCGCTGATCAACAACTATGAATACACCTCCGGCATCCTGACGACGCACGACACCTTCTCGCAGACCTATGGCTATTTCGAAATGCGGGCCGACCTGCCGGAAAACACCGGCGCCTGGCCGGCCTTCTGGCTGCTGCCGGAAGACGGCTCGTGGCCGCCGGAGCTGGACGTGGTGGAAATGTACGGCCAGAACCCGAATTCGCTGCTGATGACTGCGCACACGAATCAGACGGGGACCCACACCAAGGTCGGGTCGACGGTAAATGTATCCGACACCGACGGCTTCCACATCTACGGCCTGTTGTGGACGCCAGACAAGCTGGTGTGGACCTATGACGGCGTGCAGGTGGCGGAGGTGGCGACGCCGTCCGACATGAACAAGCCGATGTATATGCTGGTCGATCTCGCGATCGGCGGTCAGGCCGGCGCACCGCCGGACCATCTCGCCACGCCGGCCGAAATGAAGATCGACTATATCCGCGCCTACACGCTGGACGATTTGCAGCAGAGCCACCTGAGCACGACAGGCGAACACACTGTCTAGGCGGACCGGCGCCATGTCCCGGGATCGTGAGCGATCGCACGATGCAGGAGCGACCGCAAGCTCGAGCCTTCGTGCGGTGTTCGTGCGCGCCGTGGCCGATGTCGGCCTGTTCTCGCTGCTGATCAACATCCTGCTGTTGGTCATTCCGCTCTATTTGCTTCAGGTCTATGACCGCGTACTGCCCTCCTCCAGCGTCGAGACGCTTGCCTACCTGTCGGTGATCGCCGTTCTCGCGCTCGCCTTCCTCGGCTTCCTGGACGCCGTCCGCGCCATCTACTCGCAGCGCATTGCAGCCGCCGTCGACCGGAAGCTGGGCGCAAGCACATTCGCCGCCTCGCTGGGCGCCAGATATGCAGGCGGCGTGTCGCCGCTGCGCGATCTTGCCTCGGTCTGCGCCTTCATCAGGTCGCGCGGCGTGGCGGTGCTGTTCGACCTTCCCTTCGCGCCCGCCTTCCTCGCTCTGCTCTATCTCATCCATCCGGTGCTGTTCTGGCTGACGCTCGCCGGCGCCGTGCTTTTGCTTCTCCTGGTGGTGGCGAACCAGCTCGCCATCGGCAGGAACGATGCCTTGTCCGCCGAGCGCTCGGCGCTCGCCAGCCGGGCTGAGCAGGCCTTCGAGCGCAATGCCGAAACGCTGCGCGCCATGGGCATGATCGAGAACGCCGCCCGGGTCTGGGGACGGCACGTCGGGGAAGCGCTCGTCCTGCATGACCGCTCCTCGAGCGCCAACGCGATTTTCAGCGGCGCGTCGCGGGCGCTGCGCATGGTGCTGCAGCTGGCGATCCTCGGCGCTGGCGCCTGGCTGGTGCTGCAGGGGCAGATGACGGCCGGCATGATCTTCGCCTCCTCGCTGGTGTCGTCGCGCGCGCTGCAGCCGCTCGACCAGTTGATCGGATCCTGGCGGCAGATCGTCGACGCCAGGCGGGCGTGGAAGCGGCTGGCGACCGCGCTTGCGGCGCATCCGGCGAAAGCGCGCAGGATCACCCTGCCCGATCCCTCCGGCGCGATCTCCGCGCAGGATATTTTCTTCATCGCGCCGAATACCCCGCTGGGCGCGGAGCCCATCCTCAAGCGGCTGAACTTCCAGATCGCCGCCGGCGAAGCGGTGGCCATCGTCGGCCCGAGCGGCGCCGGCAAATCCACGCTGGCGCGATTGCTTGTCGGTGCCGCCCAGCCGACCGGCGGCGCGGTGCGGATCGACGGCGCTGACCTCAGGACGTGGGACGAAAACCAGCTAGGCCGGCACATCGGCTATCTGGCGCAGGAGGTGGAGCTCTTTCCCGGATCGATCGGAGACAATGTCGCCCGCTTCGACGCTGAAGCGGCCGACCCGGCGATCACCGAGGCGGCGGGGCGCGCCGGGGCGCATGAGCTTATCGTGGCGCTGCGCGACGGCTACCAGACCGTGGTCGGTCCATCGGACAGGACGCTGTCGGGCGGCGAGCGCCAGCGGATCGGCCTGGCGCGCGCCTTCTACGGCAATCCGCGCATCCTCGTGCTGGACGAGCCCAGCACCCATCTCGACGGCGGCGGCGAGATGGCGCTCGAGGCGGTGCTTGCCGCAGCGCGGGCAGCCGGCGTGA
>NZ_RZOF01000358.1:0-6345 GCF_003998955.1 Mesorhizobium sp. M4B.F.Ca.ET.017.02.2.1
CTGGCGCACCGTGTCGAGCACCGAGCCCTTCACCGAAGGGCGGCTGGAGAGCGAGCGCGGCAACGACAAGGTCGTCATCGTGCTCACCGACGGCGAGAACACCTATTCGACGGTCAGCAGCGACCCGGCCGGCAACAAGTCGACCTATGCCGCATATGGCTACACCGGCCTCGCCTATTACGGCACCGCCGTGACCCGGCTGTTCACCGGCACATCGAACGCCATCGGCCAGTTCAACTATTCGTCCAGCAACTACACCGCCGCGCTCAACGAGCAGATGGCGAGCCTGTGCGACAACGCCAAGGCGGCCAACATCATGGTCATGACCGTCGCGCTCGACATGTCCGCGACCGATGCCGGCGACAAGAAGGCGATGGACGCGCTGAAGGCCTGCTCTTCCGACTCGCGCTTCCGCAAGGATCCGACCGATCCCAGCAAGCCGGCCAAGCTGTTCTGGAACGCGACGGGCGCCACGCTGTCCGACAATTTCAAGGAAATCGCCAACGAACTGTCGAATTTGCGGGTGGTGGGGTAAGGCACAGGGGCTGGTTTTCGGATAGTATCCCTTCCCGTCATCTGAGGATGCTGAGATGCTGTCCGACCTCGCGAAACTCATCGAGCAGGATCATTTAGCCGTGGATGCCTTCGTCAAGGGCGATCCTGAGCCTTTGAAGAGTCTCTACCCACAACGGGATGACGTGGTCATTGCCAATCCTTTCGGCCCGCCGGCCAAAGGATGGAAGAATGCCGCCGAAACGATGGACCGTGCCGCCACCAACTACCGGGACGGAGAGGTTGTCGGCTTTGAGCGCATTTCCGAGTACGCAACGACGGATTTGGGTTACATCATTGAGATCGAGCGAGTCCGATCCAAGGTCGGCGGCAGCGACACGCTGGTGCCGATCGCGCTTCGAACCACCACTATATTTCGGAGAGAGGAAGGCATGTGGAAGATCGTCCTTCGCCATGCCGATCCTATAACCTCGCCTCGCCCGGCGGCTTCGGTCGTCGGTGAGTAGAAGGCTGCCAAAGCCTTGGAGATGAGTGCTTCCGTTTGAGACTGCGCAGCGCACGTCCATATGGACGTTGCCGCGAAGGCATGCCGAGATTGCCCACCACCTGCGGCATGCCCACCCTGGCGCAATGGCCGGCGCCGGCAAGCCCTTGTGGGCGTTCGCGGCAAAAGGCACAAGTCGGTGCGCGCCGGCATCGAATCGCCCCTGCCGCAGGCGCTGGAGTCAAGCAATGCCCGACGTCGCCAACCATCTGACCTTCGCGCTGGTCTGCCTCGGCATGGTGCTGACGCCGGGGCCGAACATGATCTACCTGATCTCGCGTTCGCTGTCGCAAGGGCCGAAGGCCGGGCTGATCTCGCTCGGCGGCGTCGCCTGCGGCTTCCTGTTCTACGTGGTCTCGGCGGCCTTCGGCATCACCGCGCTGCTGCTTGCCGTGCCCTTCGCCTATGACGTGCTGCGCATTTCCGGCGCGCTCTATCTTCTGTGGCTCGCCTGGCAAGCGGTGAGGCCCGGCGGGCGCTCGCCGTTCCACGTCCGCGAGATGCCGAAGGACGGGCCGCGCAAGCTGTTCGCCATGGGGCTCATGACCAATCTGCTCAACCCCAAGGTGGCGGTGCTCTACCTTTCGCTGCTGCCGCAATTCATCAACCCGGCCAAGGGCCATGTGCTGTCGCAACTGCTGGTGCTTGGCGTCACCCAGATCTCGATCAGTCTCACCGTCAACGCCATCATCGCGGTGACCGCCGGTTCGATCGCGACCTTCCTTGCCGGACGGCCGTTGTGGATGGTCGTTCAGCGCTGGATGATGGGCACGGTGCTGGCGGCGCTGGCGCTGAGGATGGCGACCGAGGCGCAGCGCTGACGGCGAAAGTATCCAGCCGTTCGGCGCCGCCAAGTTACACGGCCTCCAGCATGGAGGACGACTACCTTTCAGGCACCTTTCGTCCTGGCTCTGGTGAAATAGGTCCTATTCGGGCGGCGCCAGCCACGCTGGCGCCGCCCGTTGACCAAAGGCGCGTCGTGTATCAGGCCGCGAAGCGGTCGATCACCTCGGCCAGCGGGACATGCCCCAGGCAGGCGCCCGAGCCGACAGGCATTTCGCCATTCTCGACGGCAAGCGCGTAGCGCACCTCTGGCACGGCCTCGATGCGGCGGCGCAGGGCGGCAAGCCTGGGGTAATCGGCGCCCTCGATGGCCTGGTGAAATTCGGCCCAACGCGCCACGCCGATCAGCGTGGTATCGGCCAGCGTCAGCCGGTCCCCGGCCAGGAACTCGGTTCCGTTGATCATCTCCTCAAGCTGGTCGTGACGCTCGGCGACGGCCTTGCGGCCGAAGTCGCGCAAGGTCGCCTGCAGCACCGGATCCGGCGACGCCATTTCCAACGCCGCCCAGAGCGGCATGAAAGCGGCGGTGAAGCCGGTGTTCACGAAAGCCACCAGCTGGTGCATCCGATCGGCTTCCGGCGTGCGCGGATCGAAGCTGATGCGGCGCTGCGTATCGCGGGCTTCGAGCCATGCGGCGATCGCCATGGTCTCGGTCAGCACCTTGCCCTCGCCCGTGATCAGCACCGGCGTTTCCTGCCGGTCGTTGATACCGGCATAGCCTTCGTTCTTCATGTCGGCCAGCATGTCCACCCGGCACAGCCGGTAGGGCAGCCCGAGGCGTTCGAAGGCAGCGACGAGCCCCATCGAGCTTCCCGCCGGGAAGCCGTAAAGGAGGATAGGTTCCATGTGTTGTCTCTTCCATGTTCGAGGGTCACGCCGCGCAGCGAAACTTGACCCTAAACACCGGTCGCCCCATGTAAATTACGCACTATTCTGTAACCACGCGTCCAGGTCCCTCCCCATGAAAGATGTCGTCTCGCGCTGCCCGATCGAAGAGACCATGCGCGTGCTCAGCGGCCGCTGGCCGACCTTGCTGCTCTACTATCTGAAGGACGGCACCAAACGCTTCAGCGAACTCAGGCGCGACAATCCGACCGTTTCGCACCGCATCCTGGCGCTGGAACTGCGCAAGCTGGAGGACGCCGGCATTGTGCGGCGGACCGCGCATCAAGGCTACCCGCTGCGCGTCGACTACGACCTCACGGCACCCGGCCGCCAGCTCGTGCCGCTGATCGATGCGCTCGGCGCCTGGTGGGTGCACACGGCCGGCGATCGGACCGGCGGCTCGGAAGCAAATCTCGAAACCGCAGCCTAGGGCCGTCTGCCGAGATTTTCGCCGCCCTGCCCGGCAAAAGCCATGATCACCATTATTTCAGGCGGGCATGACCGTTGCGCGACTCGAAAACCACCCGATCCCGAACCCGAACAGGCGCCTGCTGCTGAAGGGTGCGGCTCTTGCCGCGCTGGCGGGCCTTGCCGCCTGCTCCACCACCGTGCTGCCGACCGGCGAAGGTGCAGGCGTCTCCTCCTCCGCCACGACGACGCTCGCCGGCATCCGGTCCACCGCCGGGCTGCCGGCGCTGGTTCCGGACACGCAGCTCGAGCAGGCAGCCTTGCAGCAAGCCGGCTACATGGCGTCACGTGCCCGGATGAGCCACACCACCGGCTGGGGCAAGGATTTCGCCTCGCGCATGAAGGACAATGGCGTGCGCGGCGCCGCAGGCGAGAACATCGCCCAGGGCCGCTTCGATCTGCAGAAGCTGTTCGACATCTGGATGCATTCGGACGGCCACCTCCGCAACATGCTCGACCCGGACTTCTCCCGCTTCGGCCTCGCCTATGTGCGCGACGGCCGCGATCCGAGCCTGCGCTACTGGAGCCTCGTGCTCGGGAGATAGGCCTCGCCTATCCCTGTTTTGTCGTCAGGGTTCCCGACGCCGGAACGCCTTGGCCGTCATCCGCCACGCTCGCCGTGTGGAGCAGTTTCTCGATGCCCTGGGCCGAGACCGGCTTGCTGAAATGATAGCCTTGCATTTCATCGCAATTGTTCTTGCGCAGGAAGGCCACCTGGTCGTCCGTCTCGACGCCCTCGGCAATGACCCTCAGATGCAGATTCTGACCCAGTGAAATCACGGCGCTGGCGACAGCCTGATCGTTCTCGTCGGCGGCGAGATCCTTGATGAATGACTTGTCGATCTTCAGCCGCGCCACGGGAAAGGTCTTGAGCGCGCTGAGGCTGGAATAGCCTGTTCCGAAATCGTCGATCGATATCTGAACCCCCAGGCTCTGCAAGGCGCCCATCGTCGCGACCGCCAATTCGACGTCCTGCATGATAAGGCTCTCGGTTACCTCGAGCTCGAGATATCTGGCCTCCAGGCCGCTGTCCGTCAGCGCGTTCACGACACGGCCAATCAGGTTCGGTTCCCTGAACTGCCGCGCCGAGACGTTTACGCAGACCGTCAGGGGCGGCAGACCGGCATCCTGCCAGGCCTTGTTCTGCCGACAGGCTTCGTGCAGGACCCAGTCGCCGATCGGCACGATCAGCCCGGTCTCCTCGGCGGTCGGAATGAACGTGTCCGGCGCCACCATGCCTCGTGTCGGATGCTTCCAGCGCAGCAAGGCTTCGACTGCAAAGACCTCTCCTGAGCGAAGATCGACCTGCGGCTGGTAGAGCAGAATGAACTCCGAGCGCGCCAGGGCATTTCGCAATTCCTCCTGAAGCAGGAATTTCTCATGCGCCCTGGTGTTGAACTCGGGAGCGTAGAACTGGAAATTGTCGCGGCCGAATTCCTTCGCGCGGTACATTGCGGCATCGGCGTTGGCCAGCAGCTGATCCGGACTCGTCCCATCCTTGGGATAGTTGGCGATGCCGATGCTGGCCGTCGCCCTCAGCCGATGCCTTCCCAGATGAACCGGCTCCGCGATCGCCGCCCGGATCTTTTGCAGGGTCTCCGAGATCAGATCGACGTTCGTCGGCTGGTCGAACAGGACTATGACGAACTCGTCGCCGCCAAGCCGCACGACGGTGTCGGTCGGCCTTACGCAGTCTACCATGCGGTTGGCAACGGTCTTCAGCAGCACGTCGCCGGCATTGTGGCCGAGCGTATCGTTGACGAGTTTGAAATTGTCGAGGTCGATGAACACCACCGTCACCCAGCGATCGTATCGCTGCGCATAGAGCAGAGCCTGCGAGAGCCGGTCCTCGAGCAGAGCGCGATTTGGAAGCCCTGTCAGCACATCATGGTTGGCCATGAAATGAATCTGGTCTTCAGCCAGTTTGCGCTCGATGGCGATGCCTGCAATCCGCGTCGTGAAGTCGATCAGCCGCGTTTCGGCCTCGGTCGGTTCGCGCACCGTCATCGAATACATCGCAAAGACGCCGAGCACGGCGCCTTGATGCGACAGGATCGGGGTCGACCAGCAGGAACGATAGCCGAAGGGCGCCACCACCTGGCGGTATTCTTCCCAAAGCGGGTCCTGCATGATGTCCGCGACGATGACCGGCTCCCGCCGGTAGACGGCGGTGCCGCAGGATCCAACCTTGGGGCCGATGGCGATCCCGTCGATGGCAGCGGTATATTCCTTCGCCAGGCTCGGCGCGCCGCCGTGCCGCAAATGGCTGCCGTCCTTGTCCAGCAGCAGGACGGAACCGAAGATCCCGGTCAGCTGCGACTCGACGAGGCGCATCAGACGGTCGAGCACGTCTTCGAGCAAAGCGCTCATCGCGATCATTTCCAGGATGTGCGCCTGCCCCTCGCGAAGGACGTCCGCCTGCTTGCGTGCGGTTACATCGTGAGCGATGCCGACCAGACCGATGATGTCATTGTGGGCATTGCGCAACGGCACCTTTGTCGATGACACCCACTTGCCGGCGCCCGACGCGTCGACAATGAACTCTTCCTTGTCGATCATGGGTTGGCCGCTGCTGAGCACGTTCTGCTCCACCGCGCGAAATTTCTGCGCAAGTTCCGGGGCATGGAGATCAAAATCGGTCAAGCCGATCATGTCACTCGTCTTCCCCCGCCCGCTGTCGACCGCAAGCGCCCTGTTGGCCACGACGAAGCGGCTCTCCGTGTCCTTGACCCAGAGATAATCGGGCACCCAGTCGATCAGCGTTTGCAACGAGATGCGCTCGTCGACGATCTGTCGGTTGGCAACGAGCGCGGTAATGTCCTCATGCGTGGCCACCCAGCTGCCGTCGGCCATGGGCTGATGGCAGACCTGAACCGTCCGACCGTCGGCGAGGTTGGCGGTCCATACCCTTGGAGCCATGCCAGAATTGACGGAGCGGGCCAATGCAAGATAGGCGTCGGCATCGGTTACAGATGTCCCGGCGGCGACGCGATGTTCGACGATTTCCCGGAGCGTCACACCCGGCTGCAATTGCTCTGGCGCAATGTGGTAGATTTCAGCGTAGCGGCGGGTGTACAGGAACAACCCCTTGG
>NZ_RZOF01000359.1:0-6320 GCF_003998955.1 Mesorhizobium sp. M4B.F.Ca.ET.017.02.2.1
GTTGAGGGGCAAGCGGGGCGCTGGCTTTGCGGGCCACGGGGACGGGGAGGGGAAGTGACGGTTGCCGTCGCAGTCGGCGGAGGGCAATTGCTGACGTCGGCGCTGCCCCTCACCTGCCTGCCGGCATCCTCTCCCCGTATGGTGACGGGGAGAGGGACGCTCCCGTCGCCGATTTCGCCAATCGCGGGCGCAGGATGGGCGGGAAGATCGCGGCCGCCCCCTTCTCCCGTCACTATACGGGGAGAAGGTGCCGGCAGGCGGATGAGGGTTCGGCAGGCACTCGTGCCGGCAAATCCCGGCCACAACCTTCGCCGCACCTAAATAAGCCGTGCCTTAAACATTAATCCACCAGTTTGGGGCATGATCCGCCGCTGCTGGGCAGGCTACGGTTTTGGGGGACTTCGAGAATGTTGCGATACGCAAGCGATTTCGTCCGTTCGCGAGGCGGCTCGATCGTGCCGGTGTTCCTCATGATCCTGGTGCCGCTGCTGCTCGCCGTCGGCCTCTCGGTCGACTACACCTCGGCGGTGCAGACGAAGAGCAACATGCAGAACGCGCTCGACGCGGCGATCCTGTCGATCACCACGCTGCCGAAGACCACCACGCTGGCCGACCGCGAGAAGTCGCTGCAGCAGTCCTTCGCCGCCAATGGCGGGCAAGGCAGCGCGACGCTCGACAGCTTCGTCGTGGCCGCCGACGGCACCGCCACCGCCAAGGCTTCGGCGCACTATCCGATGCCGACCAATTTCATGCAGATCGCCAAGGTCGACACGGTGCAGGTCGGCGTGACCTCGGCGGTGCGCAAGCGGCCGGCGCTGGTGCAGACGACGTTCAGGGTGACGAAAGTGTCCGGCTACTGGAACAAGACGATGACGCTCTACGGCACCAAGTTCGGCGACACCGTGGCCAAGCCGCTGATGACGATCACCTACACCTATAACGGCTTCGGCGACCCGAAGGGCTACGGCACCGCGATCGTCAGCACGATCAGCGGCAGCACCACGACCAAGGTCCAGCAGCAGGTCTGCACCACCGCCACGGTGAAGAACTTCAACAGCCTGCCCAGCGGCGCGATCACGCAGACCAGCGGCAGCAAGAAATATGTGACGACCTGCGCCGACACGTTCTATCCCGCCAACGGCACCGGCGCGGTGATCGACGTCAGCCAGATGGACAGCCTCTATCTGCAGATGGATGTGCCCTCGGGCAGCCCGAAGGTGCTGAAGTCGAACGATCCGAGCACCTCGAACCGGCTTTACATCGGCAACAGCACCACCACCATGCCCGAGGTCGCGACCGGCCAGACGGTCGACATCTTCACCGCCGTGCCCTGCGGCCAGACCGGCTACCAGGCCTGGGAAGACGGCGGCAACCCGGTGCCGGCCGACGTCAGCAACGCCGACTTCTTCTACACCGTCCAGGGCAAGTGCGACTTCAACCAGCGGCCGTCCAACACGGTGCTGACGCAGTGATGAGCTGATCTCCCCAAGTGGGGAGATCACGCACTCGAAGGGCGGTACCCTCCAGTTTCCGGATTGAAGAGCCAATGGGAGCATGAAGGGCGCCTTTCCTCTCCCCCGTCGATCGGGGGAGAGGTGTCGAGCGAAGCTCGACGGAGTGGGGGTCGACCAGCGCCGGCGTTCGTTGTTTCTGGCGGAGTGATGCCTGGCCCTGATTGGTGAATTGTCGGCGGCGGCGTATTTAAGAACCGCCTTCCCCCACTCCGTCGCTGCTTCGCAGCGACACCTCTCCCCCCTCCGGAGGGAGAGGAAAGGAGCCAGGCGGCGGACGGTATGAGCTGGCCAATCCCCCTTGCGGGGGGAGATGCGGGGAGGACAGCAGGGGTGCTGTCCCGCCGGCATTGCGGCGAGCTGCGCAGGCCTGCAATTAGACCTGTTGTGTGGTCTTGAGCCGACGCCTTACGAAAAAGACCCTTGATTGTTGAAGAGTCGGCGCTCTACGGCGCCCCCCTCTGTCCTGCCGGACATCTCCCCCACAAGGGGGGAGATCGGATGTCGCCCCAGGCTTCGCCAATCTCCAACGTCGCGTCCCTCAATCACAAACCGGTGATGCCTGTAACGAAGTCCTCCGGCACGGCGAAATGGGAGCATGACCCGCCGCAATGGAGACTGTTTCTCATGACCGGACCAAAGACAACGCTCGGCAAGGCATGGCTCGCCGGCGCGGCCTTCATCGCGCTGGCCGCCAGCGCCGGCGCGGCGTCGGCGCAGCCGCTGACCGTGGTCGAGCTGTTCACCAGCCAGGGCTGCTCGTCCTGCCCGCCGGCCAACGCCAATCTGATCAAGGTCAAGGACCGGCCGGGCGTGCTGGCGCTGTCGTTCAACGTCACCTACTGGGACTATCTCGGCTGGAAGGACACGTTCGGCCGGCAGGAGTTCACCCAGCGCCAGGTGAATTACGAGCCGCCGCTCGGCCATGACGGGCCGTTCACGCCGCAGGTGGTGGTGAACGGCAGCGCCGACGCGGTCGGCGCCGCGCCCGGCGAGATCGAGCGGCTGATCTCGACCAGCCCGCAGGCCAAGGGCCCGGCGCTTGCGCTCGGCGACGGCAAGGTGAGCATCGGCGCCGGCACGGCGCCCGGCGGGGCGGCCGATGTCTGGCTGGTGCGTTACAGACGCGGCGTCGTCGAAGTGCCGGTGGCGCGCGGCGAAAACACCGGCCGCACCCTGCCGCATGCCAATGTCGTGCATTCGCTGCAGCGGCTCGGCCGCTGGAACGGCGAGGCGACGACGCTGCCGCTGCCGGCCGATGGCGGCGGGCTCAACACCGCGGTGCTGGTGCAGACACCCGGCGGCGGGCCGATCCTGGCCGCCGCGGCGAACTGATCATCCCTTCTTCGCGCGATGCCGCAAGGGGCGGCAGCGCACCATCCGGCCCGCATCGCGCGCCACAACTCAAGGAGACTACCCATGACCAAATTCCTGACCGCGCTCGCCTTCGCGCTCGCAACCACGGCGTTCGCCGCCGGCGCCCGCGCCGACGACGCGACCAACGCCATGAAGCCGGCCACCGCGATGGCCACCGAGGCGATGAAGCCGGCAACGGACGCGATGAAGCCGGCGACCGACGCGATGAAGCCTGCCAATGCCATGGCGACCGATGCGATGAGCACGCAGGCGATGAAGCCGGCCGATGCCATGAAGCCGGCGACGGATGCGATGAAGCCGGCCACGGATGCGATGAAGCCCGTCGATGCGATGGCTCCAGCGCAATAAGTTGGGCCAAGGCTTGCGACGCCGCCGACAGCAGCCGACGCACGCCAAAGTGAGAACCCGGCGGCGGCCGGTTTCGTATATGGTGAACAGCAGCAAGGGAGTTCCAACATGACCGCAATTCGACAGCAGAAGCGATCATCGACCTTCGCCAAAGGCGCGCTCGCCGCGCTCGTCCTGACCGTCGCGGCCGCCGCGTTCTGGCAGACGCCGGCGGTCTCGGCCGAGGACGCGGTGGTGATCCCGCCGCCGGCAATTGACGAGAAGGCTGCCAGCGGCAGCGAGACGGCGGTCTTCGCCGGCGGCTGCTTCTGGGGCGTGCAGGGCGTGTTCCAGCACGTCAAGGGCGTGACCAAGGCGGTGTCCGGCTACACCGGCGGCAGCAAGGAAAACGCCGTCTACGAGGTCGTCGGCACCGGCAGCACCGGCCATGCCGAGTCGGTCGAGATCACCTACGACCCGTCGCAGGTGACCTATGGCCAGCTGCTGCAGGTCTATTTCTCGGTCGCGCACAATCCGACGCAGCTCAACTACCAGGGGCCGGACCACGGCACGCAGTACCGCTCGACGATCTTCGCCGGGAACGACCAGCAGAAGAAGGTGGCCGAGAGCTACATCGCCCAGCTCGACAAGGCCAAGGTGTTTTCCCAGCCGATCGTCACCACGCTGGAAACCGGCAAGACGTTCTATCCGGCCGAGGACTACCACCAGGATTTCCTGACGCTGAACCCGACCTATCCCTACATCGTCTACAACGACCTGCCCAAGGTGGCGAATTTGAAGACGCTGTTCCCGAAGCTCTACAGCGAGAAGCCGGTGCTGGTGCTGGCGTCGAGCAAGAGCTGAGCGGCAATCTCCCCCTCGAGGGGGAGATGTCGCCGAAGGCGACAGAGGGGGTCCGCGCGCGTGGGCGCCGACCCCTATCGGCGCCAGGAAGCAGGCCGAGCCCGGTCGGACCGACCCCCTCTGGCCTGCCGGCCATCTCCCCCTCGAGGGGGGAGAAAGACGCTCTCAATCGTATGTCAGATCCGTCGCCTTGCCGCCGAACACCCGGTAGGCATAGAACGAATAGAAGATGATGATCGGCAGCACCACGACGACGCCGACGAGGATCACGATCAGGCTTTCCGGCGCTGAGGCTGCCTGCCAGATGGTCAGCTTGTCGGGCACCACGAACGGGTAGAACGACCAGGCGAGGCCGGCGAAGCCGAGCGCGAAGATGGCGGCGAGCGTCAGGAACGGTGTCAGCGCGTGGCGGTCGTTCGGCTTCGGCAGATGGAAGGTCTGCCGCCACAGCCAGACGAACAGCAGCGCCGACAGGATGGGCAGCGGCGAGAGATAGAGGATCTCCGGAAAGAGGAACCATTTGTCGAAGATGCGCGGGCTGGCGAAGGGCGTCGCCAGAGACACCGCGACCATGCCGAGCGCGGCCAGCACCAGCGCGGTGCGCAGCCAGCGCACCGCCTTCTTCTGCAATTCGCCCTCGGTCTTGTAGATCAGCCAGGCCGAGCCCATCGCCGCATAGGCGGCCGACAGGCAGAGCGCCACCAGCGCGCCGAAGGCGATGCCGCCGAGGCCGACGTCGAGGCCGAGCACATAGACGCCCAGCATATAGCCCTGCGCCAGCGAGGCGACGGCCGAGCCGAGGAAGAAGATGCGGTTCCAGCGATGCTTGCTGCCGGCCGGCACCTTGGCGCGGAAGTCGAAGGCGACGCCGCGCAGGATCAGGCCGACCAGCAGCACGAAGACCGGAATGTAGAGCGCGCTGAGGATGGTGCCATGCGCCAGCGGGAAGGCGACCAGCAGCAGGCCGACGGCCAGCACCAGCCAGGTCTCGTTGGCGTCCCAGAACGGACCGATGGCGGCGATCATGGTGTCCTGCTCGTGGTCGTCGGCGGCGGCGAACAGGATGCCGATGCCGAGATCGAAACCGTCGAGGATGACGTAGATCAGGATGGCGAGGCCCATCAGGCCGGCGAAGACTAAGGGAAGCAGGGTTGGCCAGTCATAGGTCATTTTCTTCTCCTCGCGCGCCAGTCTCGATTGCCGAGGTCGGCGCCGCCCCTCATCCCCCTGCCGGGACCTTCTCCCCGTATGGTGACGGGGAGAAGGGGGCTGGCCGCAACAACAGCGTACTTCCTGCAACGTCGGCGATTGGCGAAACCGGCGATGGGAGCGCCCCTCTCCCCGTCCCTACACGGGGAGAGGATGCCGGCAGGCAGGTGAGGGGCAGCGCCAGCGTCCGGCGTCGAGTCAAGATTTCTTCGCAGTTCGACCACTGCGCTCACTCTCCTGCCGCCGGCTGCGACATGGCGGCGTTCATGACGCCCGGCAGCGGCGAGGCGTCGCCGTCCTTGGCCGCCTTCAGCGCCAGGTGCACCAGCACGCCGAGATAGGCGATCAGCAAAGCCAAATAGAGGACGAGATAGATGGCGAGCGTCAGCGCGACGTGGCTGCCGGCGACCGGGCCGACGGCATCGGCGGTCTTCAGCACGCCGGTGACCAGCCAGGGCTGGCGGCCGATCTCGGTGGTGTACCAGCCGGCCAGCGTCGCCACCCAGCCGGAGATCGTCATCGGCACCATCAGCAGCGCCAGCGGCCTCGGCAGGCTGTGGCGGCGCTTGAGGAAGAAGGCCGCCGACCACGAGACGATCAGCATCAGGATGCCGGTGCCGACCATGATGCGAAAACCCCAGAACACCGGGAAGACCGGCGGGTGGTTGCCGGGATAGTCGTTCAGCCCCGGCACGACGCCGCTGGTTGAGTGCCTCAGCACGAGGCTGGCGCCGTCGGGGATGGCGACCTCGAATTTGTTCTCCCGGGCCGCCTCGTCGGGCCATGCGAACAGCACCAGCGGCACGTTGGGGCCGGTGTTCCAGTTGGCTTCCATGGCGGCGATCTTCTGCGGCTGGTGCTCCAGCGTGTTCAGGCCGTGCTGGTCGCCGGCGAAAATCTGGATCGGGATCAGGATGGCGGCGGTGAAGACGCCGGTGCGCAGCGCCTTCCACATCGATTCCGAGCGGTCGCCGGTGAGGTAGCGCAGCGCCGACAGGCCGGCGATGAGGAAGGAGACGGTCAGCCCCGAGG